>CAZYNG010000007.1:0-3871 GCA_964648615.1 uncultured Dehalococcoidales bacterium
CCGCCTCCATCCTTTGTTACTTGTTCTAAAGGAATGCTCAATTCTGTTGCGAGGATTGCTGCTACCCTGGGACCACAGAATCCACCCTGGCATCTTCCCATGCCACAGCGAGTTCTGTACTTGATTCCATCCATAGTACGGGCGCCACGTTTGGTAGCATCGACTATTTCGCCTTCTGTTACCTGCTCGCACCTACAAACGATGTGGCCATATCTTGGATCTTTAGCAATGAGTGCATCTTTTTCCTCGGAGGAAAGGTCTGTAAACCTTATTGGCTTTTCTCTGATTGGATCGAATTCCTTTTTCGGCTTCAATTCGAGGCCCTCATATTTCAGTATCTGTATTACCAGCTCTGCTATTGCCGGTGCAGCAGTTAATCCCGGAGATTTAATTCCGGCAACATTTATAAAGCCTTTTATGTCTTGATAAGAACGAATAATAAAGTCCCCGGTGTCTGGCTCTGGCCTTAAACCTGCAAAATTTGTGATGGTCATCGCTTCTGGAAGGTTGGGGACCAGCCTGGACGCCGCCTGCAATACTTCTGTTAACCCGTCGTTTGTAGTTGCATCTCTGGCTTCCGCGTACTTATATTCTATATTCAAATTCTGTGCATTGGGCCCTATCATGGTATTTCCATCGATTGTCTTGGTCACCGTTATGCCCTTACTGATGGGTGTTGGGGTTGGAAATACCGGTCGATTAACCAAAGAGCCCACTCCTTTATCAAAGATGAGATACTCACCTTTTCTGGGATATATATGAAAATCGTCTATGCCAACCATTTGTGATACATCATCTGCATAAAGTCCAGATGCATTAACCACGAATTTTGTTTCTAGCGTCCCTTGAGTGGTTACCACACGTTTGATCCTGTTATTCTCCTTTTCTATTGCTTCAACACTGGCTTCAAGTAAAGGTATAACGCCGTTATGAATGGCATTTTCGCAGAGAGCAATGGCCATTTCGTAAGGTGAGACTATTCCCGCGGTTGGAGCATAAAGCGCGCCAATGGCATTTTGTGTCAGATTTGGCTCCATCTCGTGCAATTCATTTTTTCCAATGATCCTGAGGTCTGGTACTCCATTCGCTACTCCTCTTTTGTTAAGTTCTTCCAGGATTTTCAAGTCGTCGGTATTTAATGCAACGACTAAAGCCCCATTGCGTTCGAATTCAACTCCTAATTCCTTGCAAAGTTGTTCATACAGCGCGTTACCCGTTACACAAAGCCTCGATTTCAGCGTTCCCGGTAGATCGTGGTATCCTGCATGTATAGTCCCGGTATTTGCTGCAGTCGCACCAAAGCAAAAATCAGCCTCTTTCTCAACCAGGATTATATCCAGAGCGTATCTTGACAATCCCCTTGCCACGGCGGCGCCTGTAATGCCAGCACCAATCACTACAACGTCTGTATTCATACCTATCGATTCTCGTCCCAGTTTCTGGTGCGTTCGACTGCCTTTTCCCACCCTCTATATTGTTTTTCTCTTTTTTCTTCGTCCCATTGCGGTTCAAATTTCCTATCCATCCTCCAGTTCTTTTTGAGTTCGTTCAGGTTATCCCATAAACCGATGGCAAGACCGGCACAATAAGCAGAGCCGAGTGCGGTGGTCTCTTCGATGAAAGGTCTTATACAGGTAACGCCGAGTATATCTGACTGTAACTGCATCAAGAAATTGTTTTTGCTCGCACCACCGTCAACTTTCAGCGCAGCGAGCTTGATACCAGAATCTGCGCACATGGCATCTACTACATCTTTTGTCTGATAACAAATGGCTTCAAGGGTTGCTCTTACGATGTGTTCCTTTCTTATGAATCTGGTCAGACCGACAATAACACCTCTTGCGTACATATCCCAATAAGGTGCAAATAGCCCCGAAAAAGCAGGGACAAAGTAAATTCCCCCGGAATCTTCAACAGACTGCGCAATCTCCTCTGTTTCTGGAGCACTTTTGATCAAGCCCAGGTTGTCGCGCAACCATTGAATGGCCGCACCAGTTATGGCGATTGACCCTTCCAGAGCATAAGTTGCCTTACCTTCTTCCAATCCATAAGCAACCGTAGTGAGGAGACCACTTTTTGATTTTATCGGTGTAGTTCCGGTATTTTGTAGAAGAAAACAACCTGTGCCATAGGTATTTTTTGTTTCGCCAACCTCAAAGCACGTTTGACCGAACAATGCAGCCTGCTGATCGCCAATATCACCACATACCGGGATCTCGGCGCCGAATGGCCCGTCCTTGTTCGTATAGCCATAGATACTCCTGTCACTGGATGGCCTGATATCTGGCATCATCTCTCTGGGAATATTCATTTCCTTCAAAAGTCCATCATCCCAATCCAGAGTTTTGAGATTCATTAGCATCGTCCGTGAAGCATTGGTGTAATCTGTTACATGGGCACCGCCATCAGGTCCGCCAGTCAGGTTCCAGATTATCCATGTATCTATGTTCCCAAATATGGCGTTGCCACTACAGGCTTTTTCCCTTGCCTCTGGTACGTTCTCCAATATACATCTTATTTTTGGCCCGGAGAAATACGTACTTATGACAAGCCCGGTTTTCTCCCTCAGGATTTCTTCAAATCCTTTATCTGCCATACCCTGGCATATTTCGCGTGTTCTGGTATCCTGCCACACGAGTGCATTATGCAATGGCTTACCAGTATGAGGGTCCCAGACTATTGTAGTCTCTCTCTGATTCGTTACACCTATAGCAGCTATTTCAGCGGGTCTAATGTTCTTAGATATCAAAGCACTTTTTACTACACGTTTTGTTTTCTCCCAGATTTCCAGTGGGTTATGTTCAACCCAACCGGGTTTCGGGTAGATTTGTTGGTGCTCTTCATAGGCGGACGAGATAACTTCTCCTTCCTTACTGAATACCATACATCTGGTGCCCGTCGTTCCCTGATCGATGGCGGCTATGTACTTCTTTTCTTCCATTACCAGAATTATATCCTTACTTATGGGGAATATTACATATTGAGTCCTGGATGGCAGGTTTGATGTTTGGTATTACTACAACTGGCATGTATATCACTTTGCCAGAATGTTGTTAGCTATATTTGGAGTCATTCGACCAAAACCTATATAATGTCCAGGACGAAATCGGCAAAACGGTTATCACTGGGATTATAGAATTAATTAGAGGTGGAAGAAAATGGCTAAAATGTGGGAACCTTCAGAAGAACTATCCGATAGAGTAAAAAAGCTCAGAAAGGAATACTTCTCGTTCTATGATAGAGAATACTTCAGGAATGAGGTTATGCCTTTTACTACCGGCACCGACTGGGATGAACTTTATTCATATCATGATTGGGGAGATGTTCCAGAGTTATTTAATTATTTTCCCGGCATCAGAGACTCTTTGAAGTCAATGGCAACGAAGGTTGATTTACCACAAAATTTCTGGAATGAGTCGTCAGCTACAAGAAGAGCTGTGTTCTTTAAGAAGGTCATAGAACAGTACTTGCCCGTTAAAATATTGGACGGGGAACTTATAGTTGGCGCTCAGTTCAGTACCGCACTTTCAAAATGTTTTACAAAAGAGGAAACCAGAGAGTGGTGGAAAGAAGAATCGAAGTGGCTTAAAGAAATGATGAGATTACATGAAGTGGGAGTGATGAATTGTGGAGCAATTTCAGGTCATATAGTGCCGGATTACAAGAAAATTCTCGGGAAGGGCTTTAAAGGAATAAAAGAAGAAATAGAAAAGCAAGTGGAAAGACACGATAAAAAGGGGGAAAAGGACTACTGTAAATCTATGATAATAGCCATAGAAGGTACCAAAAGGTTTGCAGAAAGATATGCCGAAGAAGCAGAAAAAATAGCCGAGGGTGAGAAAAATGAACAAAGGAAGAAAGAACTTCTGGA
>CAZYNG010000007.1:3971-10080 GCA_964648615.1 uncultured Dehalococcoidales bacterium
GTTGTAGGATGCTTGGAGAATACTGCTCAGGGCAAGGATCGTAGTGGAACGGTGGATGTTAATCCAAATCTCGCCAAACCAGTTGAATTAGTTTTAAGCAATGGAAGAGATATGCTTACAGGAAAACGTGTTACCTCTAAGACAGGGAGCCCAGAGAAATTTAAATCATATGAAGAATTCGAAAAGGCTTATTTTGAACAACTTGACCAATGTATGGGGAAAACTCTAGAGAGTGCAAGTAAAGCCGACGAGATAAGAGCGAAGTACGAACCAACTCCATATTTATCAACTCTAATTGAAGGATGTGCTGAAAAGGGGAAGGATGTAAGGAATGGGGGGCCAATATATAATTTCATTACCGTGGAAGGAATTGGCTTAGCAACTGCCGCTGATTCATTAGCCGCTGTCAAAAAACTTGTCTATGACGACAAACAAATCACGATGGAAGAGCTTATCGAGGCGATAAAGAATAACTTTGAACAGAAAGAGGATCTGAGGAGGATGTTAAGCACAAAAGCCCCAAAATACGGGAATGATGATGATTATGTTGATGATATAGCAAGGAATATATCGAGGCATTGGACCGAAGAAGTATTTACGCATACCTCTCCTTACACGGGAAGAAGATTCAGGGGTGGTTATCTTTCCTGGAACTATTTCATAGACTTTGCTCCGTTAACCGCCGCTACACCAGATGGAAGGTTGAGGGGAACTTACCTGAGTAATGGAATTCAACCGGTGCAGGGGAAGGATAAGAAAGGCCCCACGGCGGTGATACGCTCTGCAGGTAAGCTGGGGCTCGAAACTGTTCCAAATGGTGCAAGTCAGGTCATAGCATTTAGCTCGGCATCTTTAAAAGATGAAGAACATCTGAAGAAGTTCGCATCTTTACTTCGGGCATATGGAGAAGTTGGTGGCACATCACTGATGATAAACATGATAGACCCGGAGACCTTAAAAGATGCGCAGAAAAGGCCAGAAGAGTATGAAAATCTTATCGTTCGGGTAACGGGCTACAATGCATATTTCGCTAATCTGGGGAAAGAGATTCAAGATGAAATAATTGCCAGGGAATCCCATGCGGTGTAGAGATCATGTTAAAAGTGCCTTTGGTTGGAAAACAATCTGACGGAAACAAGGACTTGGTAAGCGAGACAAGAAAGTCAGAGGGAATGATTTTCAATGTCCAGAGATATTCCACAGAAGATGGCCCGGGAATCAGAACCACCGTTTTCATGAAAGGATGCCCATTGAAATGCATATGGTGTCAGAATCCAGAGGGATTAAGCAAGGAGCCAGAGCTCATGTGGTACCAAACGAGGTGTGTCGCTGCTCTGGAGTGTGTGAAGGCATGCCGCGAAGAGGCGTTGAAATTGACTGAAGATGGCATGAGAATAGACCGAAAAAAATGCACAGGATGTGGGGAATGCGTAAAGGCGTGCCCGGCTGGCGCTCTGGAGCTTATAGGAAAGGGATATAACGTAGAGGAACTTCTGGACGAAGTCTTGAGGGACAAGGCATTTTACGATAAATCAAATGGAGGTGTAACTTTTGGTGGTGGTGAACCAATGCTACAAGTCGATTTTCTTGAACATGTTCTGCCCAAACTCAAAGAGACGAATACACATGTTGCCATAGACACCTGCGGTGCTGTCCCCTGGAAATATTTTGAGAGAATAATAGATTATGTTGATTTATTCTTATTTGACCTGAAGCTTTTGGATGAAGAAAAGTCCAGGGAATACACCGGGGGAAATATCCATCTAGTAACAGATAATGCGCGGGAGATTTCTTCCCATGAAATTCCGATGTGGGTAAGGACGCCTATCATACCAGGATACACGGATGATAAGGAAAATATTGAAGATATTGCACAATTTATAAGAAGAAATCTTGCAAGTACACAGAGATACGATCTGCTTTCTTTCAATAATATGTGCAAGCCAAAATATGAGAGATTGGATATGAATTGGGAACTAAAACATGCGCGTTTAATTGGAAAGGAGAGAATGGAAGAACTTAAGAAAATTGCTGAGGACACAGGACTTAGTAATGTAAGGTGGTCCGGCCCTACGAAAATGGAGGATGATTAACAATGTTGCCTCCGGACGCTGTGGGATATTTTAATACATTGATGGCCGGTAAATTCCTGGCCACGCAAAGCAAAGACGGGAAGGTAAATGTCGTGTTCATCGCTACTATGAAGGCCTATGATGACAGAACTCTAGTTTTTGGGAACATGATGCTGAGAAAAAGCCACGGGAATCTGGAGGATGATGACAAAGTTTCGGCATGTGTCGTCACTGAAAACTTGAAGTCTTATGAGGTAAAAGGAAAATTCAAAGGGTTTGAGAGAAGTGGGAAATATTTCGATGAGGTTTCGAACATACCTGTGATCAGGTATATTGCGTATGGCGCATTGAGGTCCGTGGGGATAATTGAAGTAGAGGATATTTCTATTCCCCTGAAAAGACCTGTATTGGGATTAGTTTCTGGTATAGCAACGACCCGTCTTTTATCAAAAAAATCGTTGCCAGCGGGGAAGATGCCCCCAAATGTCGTGGAGAAATTTGAGAGATTAAAAGCCATCAAGGTGATTGCTGCCAGGGAAGACGGCTATCCAAGGGTTATTCCCGTGCTTTGTATGAGGGCGGTGGACCCAAATACGCTCATCTTCAGTTGTGCGAGTTCACCAAATTTACCTTATCTCAAAGATGGACAATACGTGACATCTTCTGTTCTTACAATGGACGCAATATCTTATCAAGTAAAGGGGATATTTGAGGGGTTTAAGAAATCTGGGCTGGGTAAAATTGGAAGGATTAGCGTTGAGGAAGTTTATTCCTCGTCACCCCCGCGACCTGGAGAAAGAATCGCATAAACTGTAGTTCACGGGATAGTTTTTCCATTTGCGTTTTTACAACATATAGTGGTACAATTACCTTATAACACAACTTCAAGGAGTGATTATGAGGTGTCCTTATTGTGGTGAGCCGAAATCGAGGGTGGTTGATTCCCGCCCTATAGGCGACGGGATAAGGCGGCGAAGGAAATGTACTAATTGTGGTGCTCGATTTACCACTTATGAGCGGATTCAGCCGCGTAATATCTTCGTAGTTAAAAAAGATGGGCGCCGTGAGGAATATGATCGTGACAAGCTCTATGCTGGCATTCGCAAAGCCTGTGAAAAACGCCCCCTGCCTACGGGAGCTATTGATAAACTGGTAGATAGTATTGAAGCTGAGATCTATAAAATGGGTAAGGCTGAGGTCCCCGGTTCTTCTATTGGCGATTTAGTCATTGAGGGGTTAAAGAAACTTGACCACATCGCCTATATCCGCTTCGCCAGCATATATCGGGAGTTCACCGATATTACCGAGTTAAAGAAAGAAATTGACAATTTGGCGGAGGGGAAAGCAGCAATGCCGTCTAATCAGTTGCCGCTATTACCTCCTGAAGTGGTGAATTCACTGATGCGACGTCGAGGAAGGTAGGGATGGCTAATCCTGGGAGGAAGTCTACTCGAGCTAGATCCATTGACCAGAATAGGATAGTTAAGGCTGTTTTCGCTGCTGGTGAGGCTATGGGTATTACCGATAGAGGGATGCTGGAGAGATTCACTGAACAGGTAGTGGAGCGGTTGCGACTGGCTCAGCCTTTACCAGGTATGGAGAAGTTTGTTAGCGAGCAGATTAAGCAATCAGTAACCGAGTCTCAGCTTCAGGCGGTAATCAGTGAAATCCTCACTGCAGATGAGTTTTCCCCCCAGGCAAGAGGTCAAGTCGTTTCGGGGATAAAGCTCAGCCAGAACGCACTGAGAGTCCTGGAGAAAAGATATTTGATGAAGGATAAAGAAGGGGAAGTTATTGAAACTCCCAGGGCGTTATTTCATCGTGTGGCAAAGCACATCGCTACAGCAGAGCTGATTTACGATGCCAAGGCAGATGTCTCTTTCTGGGAAAAGATATTCTACAAAGTGATGGCAGACCTGGAATTTCTGCCCAATTCTCCTACGTTGATGAATGCCGGCAGGGAGCTGGGGCAACTTTCAGCCTGTTTCGTTATCCCGGTTGACGATTCTATGGAATCCATTTTCGATGCTGTGAAGTACACTGCCTTAATCCATAAGAGTGGTGGCGGCACTGGTTTCTCCTTTTCCCGGCTCAGACCTGAGAGTGATAGGGTTGGTTCTACCGGTGGTATTGCCAGTGGTCCCATTTCATTTATGCGGACTTTCGATGTCACTACTGACGTGATAAAGCAAGGGGGGATGCGGCGTGGCGCTAATATGGCGATTCTTAATATTAACCATCCTGACATCTTGAGGTTCATCACTGTTAAAGGAGACCCCAATGCCCTGACCAATTTTAACCTGTCGGTAGCAGTAACTGATGAGTTTATGGAAGCGGTAAAGAAAGGGGCTGATTATGACCTGATAAATCCGCAAAGTGGTGAGGTGGCGGGGAAACTTAATGCTAAGGAGGTATTCCACAAAATAGTGGAAATGGCATGGCGCACTGGCGACCCCGGGGTCGTATTTATAGACGAGATAAACAGGCATAATCCCACACCTGAGTTGGGCAAAATAGAAAGCACTAATCCCTGCGGGGAACAGCCTCTGCTTCCGTTTGAATCCTGTAATTTGGGCTCCATAAATCTATCCAAGGTGGTTACTCAGCAGAATGGAGAACCGAAGATTGATTACACCAGATTGTCTCGAATAGTCAGGCTGGCAGTTCACTTTCTCGATGATGTCATCGATGTTAACCGGTTCCCGCTTCCCCAGATAGAGGAAAGGACGAAAGCTACCAGGAAAACAGGCTTAGGGGTTATGGGATTTGCTGACATGCTCATCCAGCTTGGTATTTCTTATGACAGTGAGCAGGGATTAGCCACTGCTGAGGAAGTTGCCCGTTTTATCTCGGAAGAGGCCAACAAAGCTTCGCTAGAGCTGGGAGAGCAGAGGGGGGTTTTCCCTGCTTTTGAAGGGAGCGTTTATGATGTGCCTGATGGTCCTCGATTTCGAAATGCTACTCGAACCACCGTGGCTCCCACCGGCAGTTTAAGCATAATCGCCAATTGCTCCAGTGGTATCGAGCCAATCTTTGCCCTGAGCTATGTACGTCATATCCTCGAGGGCGAGGAACTTGTAGAGGTGAATCCCTATTTTGAGCAAGTGGCTAAAGATAGAGGGTTCTATTCTCCGGAGCTGATGAAGGATTTAGCCCTCGGGGGAAAACTGCGGGATATGGAAGGCGTTCCTGAAGATATGAAACGGATTTTTGTTACCGCATATGATATAGCTCCCGAATGGCACGTTAGAATGCAGGCTGCTTTCCAGAGATCTTGCGATAGCGCCGTTTCCAAAACGGTAAATTTTGCCTATGATGCAACGCCAGAGGATATAGCTAATGTATATTTGCTGGCTTATCAAGAGAAGTTGAAGGGGATAACCATTTACCGGGATAGGAGCAGGGAGAGCCAGGTTCTCACTGTAGGTGAGGCAGGTAAGGAAGCTGAAGGAAAAGTTACACCCCGAAAAAGACCCAAAGTTACCCGGGGCGTAACCGAGAGGGTGAGCACAGGATGTGGCTATATCTACGTGACTTTGAATTTCGATGAGCATGGGGTAGTTGAGGTTTTCTCCACTTTAGGTAAAGCTGGGGGATGCGCTGCTGCTCAGCTTGAAGCCATAAGCCGTCTTGTCTCTTTAACTCTAAGGTCCGGGGTGGATTTAGCCTCCGTTGTGAGGCAATTGCGGGGTATTCGTTGTCCTTCCATTGCTTGGGAACAAGGACATGCTGTTACCTCCTGTGCGGATGCTATTGCCAGTGTGCTACAGAAATATATTAAAAGCGAGAGCAGTAGCAGTTCTGATGTTCCAGGTAGCGAAGTTATCGGCAGTAGGGAAATATCGCAGCCTGGTAAGGCTGACGTGACCAGGAGTGGGTCAGGGCAGTGTCCTGAATGTGGAGGGCCCCTTATTTACCAGGAGGGGTGCAATATTTGCCTTAATTGTGGCTTCACCAAGTGTGGCTAAGCTGTGGCTAAAAAAAGGAAGGATAACTACTACTTAGCTCTGAGGCAGATATCCAAAGTTGCTAATTCG
>CAZYNG010000007.1:10180-16078 GCA_964648615.1 uncultured Dehalococcoidales bacterium
AAGGAAGGATAACTACTACTTAGCTCTGAGGCAGATATCCAAAGTTGCTAATTCGAGTTTGAGTATCAGGAGGGTCTTCAACTCTGTGGCCAAAAGTACTGCCAAAGCACTAAAGGCTAATGGCTGTCGTATCTCATTTCTTGATACACAAAAGGAGTATTTGACCAATGTCGGTGCTCACGGTCTCAGTGACTTTTATCTAAAGAAGGCTCCGCTTGATGCCCGCAAAAGCATTCCCGAGGTTCTCGATGGCGAGGTAGTATATATTGCTGATGCTATCAAAGATGAAAGGATTCAACATCCCCAGATAGCAAAGGCGCAAAGAATATCTTCCATATTGGCTGCTCCCATAATGGCAAAAGGTGAAGTGATTGGCGAGATCAGGCTCTACACACACGACCCTCATATATTTTCGCAGGATGACAAGAATTTCGTTGTCACTGTTGCCAATATTAGTGCTGTGCTGGTGGAAAGAGATGAGCTTCACCGCTTACTGGGAAGCGGCCATAAAGGTGTGAAGGAACAGTCAAAGTTGGCTCAGTTGCCCACCATGTCGCTAAGACCAGCTGAGTTTGCTCATCCCAGCGAGGAGGAATTTGTCCGGCTTCTGGATTTCTACCAAATTGAATGGCTCTATGAACCGCGCGCCTTCCCACTTCGCTGGGAGAACGGCGGAATAGTTGAGATGTTTACCCCTGACTTTTACTTACCTGAGTTTGATTTCTACATCGAGCTCACCACCTTGAGGCAAGATTTGGTGACTGAGAAAAACCGCAAGGTGCGTCGGCTTAAGGAACTTTATCCTGAGATTAGCATTAAACTGCTTAATAAAAACGATTTCCTCAGGCTTCTGGCAAAGTATGGCTATGGCTCTCTTGGCGAAGCTAAGTTGCAGGGTATTGACCGCATTCTTCTTACTCACAGTCAAATCCAGCGGAGAGTGAAAGCGTTAGCAAGGCGAATCTCTGGTGATTATGAGGGAAAACACCTCGTCCTGGTGGGAGTTTTGAAAGGGGTTATCTTCTTCATGACTGACCTGATGCAGCATCTCACCTTGCCTGTTACCGTGGATTTTATGGCTATTTCCTATTATGGTGGTGAAGAAGACCCGGTGGTTAAGATAACTAAAGACCTTGATAGTAGCATAACCGGGCGCGATGTATTAATGGTTGAGGACATCGTGGATACGGGTATGACGCTAAACTATATCCTCAAATATCTGCAGGCTCACGCCCCAGCTAGTCTTCGTGTATGCACTTTACTCGACAAGCGAGCGCGGCGGTTGGTGGATGTACCCCTTGATTATGTAGGTTTTGAAATCCCTGATGAGTTCATGGTTGGCTATGGGCTGGACTATGATGGGGAATATCGCAACCTTCGTTTTATCGGCACTTTCCATCCGGAACTGGCTGGGAAAGACGAATCCCAGAAATAAAAAGCCCCAAGCAACCTTACTTTTTACTTAGCTTCCTCACCTTCGCACTTTCCACTTGGTGCCTACCTTGCCCCGGGCTTTCTTCCCGGCGCCTTTCAGCCTCCACTTTCCAGTGCTCGGCCCCACCACCAAGCTTCCGGTTTGGTTGCTTGGGACAATTATTTACTGTAGCATACTCTTACAAGTTTGTCAATAGTTTGTTCTGAGAAATTTTAAATTAATGGTTATAACAGCTTTGCCATCTCTTTCTTTGCTATTTCGCTCCTTAACTGGTAACATGGTCAAGCGTTCTACGGTTAACGAAAGAATGCAAACTATCGAGATATCTCGTTCGGACAAGTTGAAAACCAGACTGCTCTCACTTTCAAGAGAGGTTTGCATCGAAAGGGCTTTGCTGATAACCGAGAGCTACAAGGAGACCGAAGGAGAACCAGTACCTATTAGACGCGCAAAGGCCCTCCGTAAGATACTTTCCAATCTATCAGTTAACATCTGGAGCGATGAACTCATAGTGGGTAATATCACTAGCAGAGAGCTTGGGGCTGGGATATATCCTGAAACTATTGGCGGGTGGATTGATGGGGAGCTCGATCAATTAAAGGAGCGAGTCCCCAATCCTTTTGTGGTGAAGTCGGAAGAGGTGGAGAAGCTAAGAAAAGAAGTTTTTCCATATTGGGAAGGCAAGAACATTCCAGATATTGTTGACAGCTTGTGGCCGAAAGATGTAGGTGACATTCATTTCAGTGGTCAAGCTTTTGTTATAACTGAGTTCGCAGGCTTCGGGCACATAGTTTTAAACCACGAGAAAGTCCTTAGCAGAGGACTAGCAGAGGTCATAAAAGAGGCAGATAAATACCTTTCTGAAAGTGCAGATCCTGAAAAGAGAAATTTCTATGAGGCAGCGAAGATTGTGTGCCAGGCGGTGATTGATTTCGCAAACAGGTATGCAGAGAAAGCCGAAAGTCTCTTGTTGGGCAGAAAAGATGAGGGGAGAAGAAAAGAGCTTGAGAACATAGCCAAGATATGCAGGAGAGTGCCGGCAAACCCGGCGGAAACTTTCCAGGAAGCTTTACAGGCGATTTATTTCACCCAGATAGCTGCCCAAATAGAGGACTATGAAGCTTCCATCTCGATAGGGCGGATAGACAGGCTTCTTTACCCTTTCTATAAGTCGGATGTCGAAAAGGGTAAAATCTCTCGAGAAGAGGCACAAACTCTTCTCGAGTGCTTCTTCCTGAAGCTTAGCTCGGTTATCCCGCTGTGGAATTATTTTACCACTATATACTTCGGAGGCTTGCCGGTTTACACGAATGTGGTAGTTGGTGGGTTGGATGAAAAGGGCAACGATGTAACGAATGAAGTTTCCTATTTAGCTCTAGAAGCCAGGAAGAAAAGTCACACACAGCCTAATTTTGGGGTTAGGATTCATGAAAATATCTCCCCGGAGTTCCTGGAACAGGTTTGTCGGGCGGTCGTCGGCGGAGAGACTGATCTATATTTCTACAACGATAGCATCACTATTCCAGCACTGATGAGAAAAGACATCTCGAAGGAAGACGCTTTAAACTATGCTTTAAACGGCTGCGTTGAAGTCGCAATCCCGGGCAAGAGCTTTACCAGCGGAGATTCCGGGTTGCTTAATCTCGCCTTTTGCTTGGAGTTAGCTTTAAATCAAGGAATAAAGGGTGGTGAAAGGCTTGGAGTTGAAACCAAGGACCCTAGGGAATTCGAAACAATGGAAGACTTGATGAACAGTCTCAGAGACCAGGTGAATTTCCTGGCTTCAAAACTCATCGAAGGGATAAACTCAATGGATAAAATCCTGGCAGAGCAAAGGCCTCTTCCGTTCATCTCTTCGTTGACCGAGGGTTGCTTAAAGAATGGAAAAGATGTAACCCAGGGAGGAGCGATTTACAACTCCTCTGGGATCCAGGTTGTCGGGGTTGCTACGGTTGCTGATTCACTGGCAGCGATAGATAGGCTTGTGTTCAAAGAAAAGAGGGTCAGTATGGAAACCTTGCTCGATGCATTGGCCAACGATTTCGAGGGTAAAGAGAACCTTAGACAATCGCTGGAGGTCAAAGCTCCTAAGTATGGAAATGATGATGACGAGGTTGACAAGTACGCCAGAAGATGTGTAGAGATATGGTACGATGCCATAAGGGATTATCGAAATTATCGTGGCGGTGAATTTTGGGGTGGGATCTATTCAGCGACAACGCATGTCCCGTTTGGACTACAGACAGAAGCGCTCCCGAATGGCAGGAAAGCGGCAGAGCCTCTATCAGTCGGAATCTCAGCTTCACAAGGAATGTCGGACTCAGGCCCAACGGCAGTTCTCAAATCGGCATCAAAGATAGATTACAAGCTGGCGCCTAACGGTGTGGCCTTGAATTTAGAGTTCAGTCCGGGCTACTTCAAAGGAAAAGAAGGTACTGAGAACTTCTCTGCTCTCCTCAAAGGTTTCTTCAGCTTAGGGGGGATGCACATGCAGTGCAATTTCGTTGGTAAAGAAACCCTCATTGCAGCCAAGAAAAATCCTGAGAAATATAAGCACCTGATGGTTAGGGTGGCTGGTTTCTCAGCAGCATTCGTGGACCTGGACCCTGCAGTCCAGGACGAGATAATCTCACGCACCGAGTTTAGTTAAAGCTATTTGGTTTTAGTCAGTCCAGATTGCCCCATTTCCTTTAGGCGATAAATTCAATTTCGCGCTGCCTAAATCGTTCTACAGTAAGCCGATCGCCACTACAAGGTGTGGTCTTGTGGAGAATGCGAGCTAAGTGTTTTTATTTCCAAAAATGACATATGTGAAAAACTACTGCATGAGAATATAATTTGTTTCAATTCACTAATTGACAAGTCAGCAGAAAGGAGGTGAACATCAATGAAACTGCTGGATGAGATGCCGGTAAAGGGGTTTTCTGCATTTGCTGAGTTGCTTCTCCACGCTCTGGGCAGAACGCCAGAGGAGATAGCCAAACCAGGAATTGCTATTGTCAACACACAGAATGAACTTGTTCCAGGGCATATCCATCTCGATGATATTGCATCTGCTGTTCGGGATGGAGTTGTATCAGCGGGTGGTACCGCTTTTGAATTTCCCACTATTGCTATCTGTGATGGGCTTGCAATGGGGCATGCTGGAATGTGCTACCCACTAGCCAGCCGGGAGCTGATAGCTGATTCAATTGAGGCCATGATATTAGCGCATAACCTGGATGCCATGGTATTAGTCACTGGCTGTGACAAGATCACGCCGGGAATGATGATGGCGGCAGCTCGTTTGGATATTCCGGCAATTGTAATCAATGGAGGACCAATGTTGGCGCCAAGGGCCGCCAGTAAGGTTCCTCTGATAGGGTGTGGCAGTTGTCCCGGTTTGTACACCGCCAACAGCATGGCCTGCGTGGCTGAAGTGCTCGGTCTTGCTTTACCCTGGAATAGTTGCATCCCTGCCCCACATGGTGCCAGGAGGCAATTGGCAAGACAAACCGGTGTAAGGATTATGGAACTCTTAAGAGAAGGGATAATTCCGAGGCAGATTCTCACCCAAAAAGCCTTCGAAAATGTCATAACGGTTGACATGGCTATTGGTGGTTCTTCTAACACCATTCTCCACCTCATGGCTCTCGCCGATGAGGCGGGAATAAACATCGACCTGGATCTATTTGCTCAAATAGGCCACCGCACTCCACGATTGTGTGATTTAAATCCTGCTGGGGCCTACTTCATAGAGGACCTGTATGAGGCTGGAGGATTACAGGCGGTAATGGCGGAATTATCCAAGAAGAATCTGCTCCATCTAGATGCACTTACGCTTAGTGGCCAGACCCTGGGAGAAATTATCGAAGGAGCCCAGAGCACACGTCCAGAAGTAATCAGAAGCATAGAGGAGCCATACTCTCCTGAAGGTGGACTCGCTATCCTTTATGGTAACCTCGCTCCCGATGGGGCGGTGGTAAAGCAGTCAGCGGTAAAGCCCGAGATGTTCAAGCACTCTGGTCCAGCCAGGATATTTGACCTTGAGGAAGATGCTGTAACGGCAATGATGGATGGCAAAATCCACAGCGGTGATGTGGTAGTAATTAGATATGAGGGTCCCAAGGGAGGGCCGGGATTCAGGGAAATGCTCATGGCTACCAGCACGATACTGACGGTAGAGTTGGAGGCAGAGGTAGCACTGGTCACCGATGGCAGGTTTTCCGGGGCAACAGCAGGTGCTGCTATCGGACATGTGTCACCCGAGGCTATGGCTGGAGGACCAATTGCAATTGTGGAGGAGGGAGACATTATTGAGATAGATATTCCCTCTCGGAAGTTGAATGTAAGACTATCGCAGGAGGAAATCCAGAGTCGCCTTGCCCGGTGGACTCCTCCGCCGCTGAAGAGAGAAGTGAAAAGCTATCTACGGAGATATTCCAGGTTAGTGACGTCGGCTAGCACCGGTGCCATATTGAGGA
>CAZYNG010000008.1:0-10599 GCA_964648615.1 uncultured Dehalococcoidales bacterium
CATAGCTAAGGAAAGGGTAGGAAATAAGAGGATGCACGCCGCTATGACTCACAATAAAGCTCCTCAGCAAGCTGAAGAGCTAAGAAAGATGCTGTTATCTCAGTTTGAGTGTGAGGAATTTTATGTTTTTGAAGGTCTGGCACCAACAGCAATTCATACCGGGCAAGGGCTTATTGACTTTGGATTTTACGGTAGCGATTGATTAAGCCAACAATACAGAGCCAAAACTGGAATGCTACTGTATTTTCTTGGCAACCTTACGGAAGTGGAATCCGTAGACAGTAAGAGTTACGAATAAAGGAAACAGGCGGGGTTTTCTGAGCAAGGTGGAACTGAAAAGCCCCCAGTAATGTCTCCTCCCTTTTTCCTTGACGCCTAAAACCCACATTGATTTGATGAGTGCTTTAATCTCGTAGAAGTGGATCTTGCCCTCAGCCGCTTTTCGAGGTTTCTGAGGTTTATATTCTTCCAGAAATGTTTTAATCCGTTCATAATACGGTTTGGCTGAATAAATTGTCTTTACCACATTTTTATAGCCAGTAATGAGAGTCTCCTGATTCATTTTAGGAATGAAGTTCATTGTGCCATCGGTATTGTCACCAGAACCATAAGGCAATAAACGGTTTTCCTTTTTCAGTCGGTGGTATAGCCTTGTGCCTGGAGGAGCGTTTAGCAAACCAACCATTGCAGTAACGATCCCACTCTTTTGAATGAAATTGATTTGACTTTTAAAAATTGAAACCGGGTCACTGTCAAAGCCAACAATAAAGCCGCCCTGTACCTCTAGCCCATAGTTTTGCATCTTCTTAACTGAGGCTACCAAATCACGATTCACATTTTGAAACTTGCTACATTCAACCAGGCTCTCTTCATTAGGGGTTTCAATGCCAACAAATACTGTGTCAAACCCTGCTTTGGTCATCAGTTGCATTAGCTCTTCATCATCGGCAAGATTTATAGATGCCTCCGTAAAGAACCTGAAGGGGTATTTCCTCTTCTGAGACCATTCAACCATCGCTGGGAGCGTTTCCTCCTTTAACTTCCTTTTATTGCCGATAAAATTATCATCAACAATAAATACGCTATTCCGCCATCCTTGACCATATAGCGCCTCAAATTCAGCTATTAGCTGACTTTTATCCTTTGTCCGCGGCCTGTGCCCGTCTAAGATGATAATGTCGCAAAATTCACAATTGAACGGACAGCCTCGAGAATACTGGACATTCATTGAAGCATATTTCCCCATGTCAACAAGCTCCCAAAGTGGGACAGGTGTTTTTGTTATCTCGGGATGCTCGCTGGATTCATAAATATGCTGAGCACATCCTTTCTGTAAGTCTTCCAGGAAGAGTGGTAGTGTATCTTCGGCCTCACCAAGCACAAGATGGTCTACATCACCAAGGTTAAACTGTTCATATCCAGTGGTAAAAAGGGGACCACCGGCAACTATTTTGGTATGGAGTTCCCCACATCGAGCAATAACTTCCTTCACCGATTCCTGTTGGACAATCATAGCACTGATAAATACATAATCTGCCCATTTAATGTCCTCGTCGGTTAAGGTTGTTATGTTCATATCCACAAGCTTTTTCTGCCACTCTTCAGGAAGCATGGCAGCTACAGTGAGTAATCCCAGAGGAGGAAAAGCCGCCTTTTTCGAAATGAATTTTAAGGCATGCTTAAAACTCCAGAAGGCATCTGGATATTGCGGATAAACAAGAAGTATCTTCACATTATATTTCCTTCATAATTAAGGGTTAACTGAAGGCTAGGCAACGTTAGCAAGTGGGTCCACTATTGTCAATACTCTACGGTACTCCTTCTTTGAGTCGCCGTCTGTCAATCTTCCCCGAGCCAGTCTTGGGTATGCTGTCCACGAACTTGAATTTCTTGGGCAGCTTAAAGTCAGCCAGGTTCTGGCGACAAAAACTGCCTATTTCTTCGACACTAGCAACCTGCCCCTCTTCTGTCACCATAAAAGCAGTGGGGACTTGTCCTCCCCGCCCATCATTAACCCCTACACAGGCTGCGTCAGCTATGCCAGGATGTCTTAAAAGCACATCCTCGACCTCCCAGGGGGAGATCTTAAGTCCTGACTGGGTCACTATTATGAAGGATTTCTTTTCCACATACTCAAGATAGCCATCTTCATCCATCCTGACCAAATCACCGGTATGAAACCAGCCGTCCTTAAAAACCTGGGCGGTAAGCTCAGGCGCTTTGTAATATTCCTTCATTGCCCAGGGGACGCTCAAAACAGCTTCTCCTGCCTCGCCTTGAGAAACCTCCCTGCCGCTATCATCTATTATCTTGATGTCACAAATCGGTTTACCTACCGTCCCCAGTTTATGGTTAGAAAGAGTGCTCATAGAGACAACGAAAAGTTCCGAAAGACCATACGTTTCACAAAGTGTTAAATTGAATTTATCCTCCAGTATCTTCATAAGGCGAGGAGAGGACTTCGCCCCGGCGGTAGAAGCTACTCTCAACGAACCGAGGTCATAGTTCTTGATGACCTCATCCCTAACCATAGCCAAGGCATTATGCATTGCTGGAACACCAAAAACGATGCTCCCTCTCTCTTTCTCTACCGCTTCTAAAATAGCCATGGGGGTAAAATGAGGGATGATCACCACGGTAGCGCCCTTTGTAATAGAGCCAAAAAGAACCTCGCCTAAGCCTAGAAGATAGAAGAAAGGAACCGGATCTATGACCACATCTTCTCTACTTCGCCGTATGCCTGCGGAAATTATGTTAAGGGGACCCATAAGAGAAGCATGGGTGTGCACTACACCCTTCTGCCTCCCTAACGCGCCAGAGGTGTATATAATAGAAACTTCATGTTCATCTCTTATATCGACAACCGGCGGCGTGGAAGGGCTATTAGCCATCATATTGTTATAGGAATCTCCGTCAGACTCAATAACATGTTTTAGCAGAGGAATATCGGGCAAAACTCGGGAAAGCATTTGGGAAAAGCTTTTCTCGGTAATTAATATCTTGGCATCGGAGTCACGCAATAAAGGGGCAAGTTCAGGTACCTTGAGCATAGAACCGAGAAGCACAGCTACACCACCAGCCTTAACAACCCCAAAATAATTGATAACCCAATCAGGGTTATGAGACATTAAAATAGCTACATGGTCACCTCTTTTCAATCCCAGCCCTATAAGCACATTAGCTGCCCTGTTAGAACATTCATCCAACTCACCATAAGTAACCCTCTCAGAACCAAGGATGATAGCTTCCTTATGCGGTATTTCACCAGCAGTTTTCTCCAGCATTTCTTTTAGATTCACATTTATCTCCTCATAGCGTAGCAGCTAAATACTGGTTGCCCTCTTGACAAACTCTTCTCGCCTTATTAGTATATCGCAATGCTATGCTTCATGCATAAGTTATTCCTTCGCTAAAATCTATGATTAACATCCTCTTCAAAGCAAGACAAACATGCAGTTATTAATACCAACGAATTGGGATTGGAACTTGATAGCGCCTCTAAGCGAGATAAGGGCCGATATTGAGATATACGGTGTTTTACCCACATCAATACTGGGCAGCGGAGGAGCAGGACCCGATATTCCCCAAGTGACAGCAGAGCAAGCAGAGGAGTATATCAAGCTAGCTCATTCTGCAGGATTAACCTTCAATTACCTTCTAAATGCCCCGAGCATGGGCAATATGGAGTGGGAGGAGGATACTCACGACGAACTGCTTAAACACCTAGAGTGGCTCAGCAATGCCGGAGTAGACCACGTTACCGTAGCCATCCCCTACCTGGCAGAGTTGATAAAGTCTCAGTTTCCCCACCTTAAAGTAGAAGTGTCGACCATAGCTCATGTGAACAGCGTGGCGCGGGCTAAGTTATTTGAGTCTCTGGGAGCTGATTCCATCATTCTCCACAGCAACGTAAACCGGGATTTTAGGTTACTTCAAGCAATTAGGAATGCAGTGAAGTGTGAACTCGGGGTACTGACAAACAGCCTTTGTCTCTACCAGTGTCCCTACGAGTACTATCACAACAATACTTTAGGTCACGCCAGTCAAAACCACAACTCGCTTAATGGCTTCTATATGGACTACTGTGTAGCTCACTGCACCCTGGAAAGGTTTCGCGATACGTCTCAATTTATTAAGTCCCGCTGGATAAGACCTGAGGACATACCCATTTATGAGGAAATAGGCATTGATTTCTTTAAGATCGCCGGCAGGGCACTGCCCTCGGAGTGGATTATAAATGCCACTCTCGCATATTCATCAGGCCAATACCAGGGAAACCTCTGTGACATCTTGTATGTTCCTAATCCCAAAATTGATTATGCTGACCCCGTTTTAGCCAGCACACAAACTGCCAGGATAGCCTCGCCGCCGAAGGTCTATATTGATAACCAGGCTCTAGAAGGTTTTGTTGATTTCTTTAAGAAACAGGATTGCCTATCTGGATGTGATTATTGCAATTATTGCCAGAAAACAGCCGATAAAGTGGTGCGGCCTGACCGCCATGAGACGGACGAATATGCATCTATGCTCAAAAGTTTCCTGAATGACCTGACCAATAGCAGGATATTCCTTGCCAAGAAATACTAGACTCCAAGAATTAGAAGGGCTCCCTATCCTCAGCCGCTAAAACGTTTCAGCACCAGACAGCAGTTCTCCCCACCCAAACCGAAGCTGTTAGTCAGGCAAGTATCCACTTTTGCCGGGCGAGCTACATTGGGAACATAGTCCAGGTCACATTCCGGGTCAGGGGTTTCATAATTTATCGTTGGATGAATAATCCCTTTGTTCATAACCAGTATCGTAGCAATAGTTTCAATGGCGCCAGCAGCAATTATAACATGCCCAATCATAGACTTGGTTGAGCTTATGGGGATTTTGTAAGCATTTTCGCCGAAAACTATTTTGATCGCCTTAGTTTCGCAAGCATCATTTAGTTTGGTGCTGGTGCCATGTGCATTGATATAATCAACCTCTTCAGGCTTCACCCCGGCATTATCAAGTGCCACCTTCATAGCATAAGCCTCTGCCTCTGGAGCGGGGGCAGTTTGGTCAAAAGCATCAAAAGACCAGGCAGCGCCAGCGACCTCAGCTAATATGGGAGCACCTCTCTTTTTGGCATGTTCGTAAGTCTCCAAAATAACCAACCCTGCCCCTTCACCATAGACAAAACCGTCGCGGTTAGCATCAAATGGACGGGAAGCTTTAAGTGGGTCCGACTCTCGAGATAAGGCACCGAGGATGTCTATGCCAGCTACGCTAATCAGGTCTAAGCTAGAGTCAGCACCACCAGCTATCATAACGTCAGCATATCCCAGACGTATGAAATTCAACGCCGTTCCTATAGCATCAACTCCACTGGCACAGAGAGTATTCACACTAGAGTTAGGCCCCTTAGCCCCAAGCATCATTCCTATAACCATGGCTCCCCCACTGGGACTTGCCTTTGTAATAAAAAGAGGGTCAGCCCTTCTCGGTCCTCTCCTACTAATTAATTCATGCTGCTTTACTATATACTCACTCCCCACCATAGCGGCAACACTAACTCCAACTCTCTCAGGGCACTCTTGAGCCATATCCAATTTGGCTGAGGCCACCGCTTCATTAGCCGCACCAACAACAAGTTGAACTGCCCTTGGACTGCGGTCCACTGCCTTCAAATCCATATACTTTGTAGGGTCAAATCCTTTCACTTCGGCATCTACTTTCACCCGGAAATCAGTAGCATCAAAGCGGGTAATAGGGGCAACTCCAGACTTACCAGCAGCCAATCCCTGCCAAAACTCCTCCACATTCAAACCTATAGGAGTGACAGCTCCCATTCCGGTAACTACAACTTGTGGTAGGTTCATATGTTCACACCTCCTCCAAAAATAAATGGAGCCACAGATGTGCCACCATCAACAATAATCGTTTGGCCCCTTATCATAACGGCATCTTCACCACATAAAAAAGCCACCGCGCTGGCAATATCCTCAGGAGTTACCATCCTTCCCGCTGGTGTTGCCTGTTGATGGCTAGCTGATTCCGGCTGGTCTTTAACATAAAACTTGAGCGCATCCGTTAATACCGCAGAAGCAGCTACAGCATTAACACAGATACCCTTGGGGGCTAATTCCAGCGCTAGATAGCGAGTCAAAGCTTCCAGAGCTGCTTTAGATACTCCCACAGCAGCGTAAGTAGGCCAGGCAAGAAATGAACCCAGGCTGGATATACTTACTATTTTGCCACCTCTGCCCTCCATAAGCTTGGCTGCTCGCTGGGCACAAAGCAAAAGAGCTCTAGCGTTTATATTCATAGTCCAATCCCAAGCCTTAATATCCACATCCATTACCGGGCGACCTACACCTGAAGCAGCATTATTAATCAGAATATCCAGATAGCCAAAATCATTACTAATCACATCAAACATCTCGTCTATCTTCGCTGGCTCTCCCACGTTTGCCCTGATAACTTTAGCTTTCACCCCGATGTCCTGCACATCCTTGGCTGTTTGTTCCGCAGTATCACGGTGACGGAAGAAATTAACGATAACATCGCTACCTTGAGAAGCAAGCTTCAAAGCAATAGCCCTACCAATCCCTCTGCCACTGCCCGTTACCAGGGCTAACTTACCTTTCAGAGGTTGCGTCATACTTTCCCTTTCTCTGCTACACAGCGTTCCACATAGTCAACAAAATCACCGAAGTTCTGAAATTGCTCAGCATCTTCATCGGGAATCTCAATATCGTAAGTTTCCTCCGCATTAAGCAGTATTTGCACTATATCCAGCGAATCGGCATTTATCTCCTTAAAAGTGCCCTCCCTGTGGAGAAGACTCTTATCGACATGGACAATACTAACCACAATATCCTTCAACTCCTCTTCAATGGACATAAGTTACCTCCTTATAATTTATTTTCTGCCCTGACTTTCGCCAATTCGGATTTTAAGTAGCCAACAACATCAGCTTGCACACTGTTCTTAGCGCTGGCTATGGCCTGAGCTATGTGGGGAGCTCGACAAGCTCCATGCGTTATCCTGACGACCCCATCAACACCCCATAAAATACCACCACCTGCCTCTTCACCTTCATAAGCCAATTTACTTATTGGGAAAATCCTAGCAAATAATGAGTTGACTATCCTGCCGCTCAAAGGATACTTCCTCAGCTTTCGCTTTATAAAATCCACTGCATAATTCCCTAGACTTTGATAAAACTTAATAAGAACATTGCCTATCAGCCCATCACAGACAACAACATTGACTCGCCCACTGAGGATATCGCTGCCTTCTACATTGCCAACAAAATTCAATCCACTATTTTTAAGAAGAAGATAACCTTCACGTATCGCTTCACTTCCCTTTCCTTCTTCCACCCCAGTACTCAGTAAACCCACTGTGGGATTGGCAATATTAAACAACTTTCTGGCATAGATAGAACCAGCAATGGCAAATGATAAGAATTGATGTGCTTTACAATCAACGTTGCCCCCGATATCTATCACTATCACATTAGAACCAAAGCCCTTAAAAGGTGCAGCAATTGCCGGACGTTCCAAGCCTTCAATCATGCCCAGATACACTATAGCACTAACGGCCGTAGCTCCCGTAGAACCTGCACTGACTATAGCGTCTGCTTCACCTGTCTTCACCAGCTTCGTAGCTACAGCGACGGAAGAATTGCGTTTCTGGCGAATTGCTAAAGCCGGCGATTCACCCTCCTTAATGACTTCACTGGCCTCAACACACCTGATGGGCAAATTATCGGATGCCCCATATTTAGCTAATTCGCCTTCCAGTATGCTCAGCGGACCAGTTAAGATAATTTCCATACCGCCTTTCTGCGCAGCATAAACTGCTCCTTCAACTACCTCACCAGGGGCATAATCACCCCCCATACCATCAACTGCTATCCTTACTCTCTTGTTAACTTCAGGCATAAGTTAATCTCCATGATACATCGGTATACTATGCACTCACTGGCTAAATATAATTACACTGTTACTGATTGATTGTCAATAGGTATAACAAGGCGGTATTATATCACATGGCTTGACTGTTATATTAAAAAGGAGGAGATAAAAATGTTAAATGGAGCGCTTGGTTTTCTAGCTTTCTGGTTAGCAGCTTCAGGGATATGCTTATTGCTACCCGAGAGATTAATAGAGAGGTTTGGTTATCCTATAAAAACCCTTTATGCCAGACACGCCATTGCCGCAGCCTGCCTGGCAATAGCCGCTGGGATTTGTGTTGAGCTGATCTACTATTCCTCAGCTGTTCATCCAAGCATAGTAATCATAGGAATAATTTTGCCACTCTTATGGGCAATTAATACTTTCACCTATGGCCAAAGATCAAAATTTATGCTGGCGGAGGCGATAATCTTAGTTATAATCGCCATTATTGTCAGTGTAGGTTACTTCTAGGCAATATAAACATACCTTTACTGCGGTTTTTGGTTAATATGCTCTCAACTTTCCTGGGGCTGATTACCCGCTACGAGGGAAGAAACTTTGTAAAGCTCAACGATGAGATCGATGAATCACAAATCGTAGGCACGGGGACGGACAGCGATAACCAAATTTCACTTTATATCCATATCCCATTCTGCAAAAGTCTCTGCCCTTATTGCTGCTTTAATAGATATCTATTTCGCGAAGATGAAGCAAGGAGATACTTTACGAATCTAAGAACGGAACTCGACCTTTATATTCAAAGGGGATTCAAATTCTCCACGTTTTACATCGGCGGTGGAACGCCAACTGTGCTTATGGATGAGCTGCTCGGATTTATAAGTTACCTCAAGGAAAAGCTTGAGGTAAAGCAAATCTCCGTGGAAACCACACCCCGTGAAGTGAATGAAGAAAACGTAAATCTCCTAAAAGAGGCAGGGGTCAACAGGCTATCCATAGGAGTGCAGAGCTTTAATGACAGCTTATTGAAATCCATGGGAAGAGCATTCTGCACTGGAGAAGAAATAAGAGAGAAAATCTCCATCGCTAATGGTAAATTCGATACTCTGAACCTCGACCTTATATTCAACTTCCCCCTTCAATCCATCGAGACATTCGAGGCAGACATAGAGGTCCTTAAAAGCTTAAGAGTAAACCAGGTTACATTTTATCCACTAATGCCATCTCCACATAAAAAGAACGCTTTGGAACGGAGATTTACCCGTGTAGATACATCTAGAGAGAAGGCATTTTATAGTGTCATCTTAAGAGATATTTGTGGCGACAGTTATCTCCCCTCAACAGTATGGTGCTTCTCTAAAGGTGAGCGGATAATAGATGAATACGTAGTTAACTTCGATGATTACATCGGCATAGGAGCAGGCTCAGCAAGTCTCCTCAATGGCAACTTCTACACAAATTCATTCTCGCTGAATAGATATGAGGAACTTCTAACGCAAGGTAAACTGCCTATAATGCGGTGGAGAAAGTTATCAGAGCATGAATTGCTTTATTATTACCTCTTATCAAAGCTATTCGGAATGAAATTAGTCAAAAAGAAATTCCACGAAAGATTTAACGCCAACATAAATCAAAAGCTAAAAAAGGAACTATTGTTCCTCAAGCTCTTCGGGCTGATTCAAGAAAAAGATGGAGAAATAAAATTGACCCGTAAGGGAATGTATCCCACAAGTGTAATGATGAGAGAATTTTTCGCTGCGCTAAATGGCTTAAGGGAATACTGTATCGAGAATCAAATCTAGCTCCAGCTTACAAAACCACGGAAAGGATATAGCCAATACCCAAGAGCACTTGAGTTAAGAGAACGACGAGAACGTTATCCCGCATAGCTGGTACCAGTTGTTCTACTTTTTCTCGATATTTAATGGCACCCTGAATAGCCCTTACCGCAATGGGGAGTGTTAGTAAAGCTATCAATGAGAAGACCGGCATCAGTCCTGCTACTACAGCGCCGATTATCCATAGATAAACAATTGAAGTGAAAACTGAATAGAGAATACTAGCCCTCACCTTTCCCGTAGTAATGGGCAATGTTTTTCTACCCGCCTTCCTATCAGCTTCTGCATCTGGAAACTCATTTAACAGAAGCAAATTATGCACCAGAATACCGGATGGAATAGCTGCTACAAGCGCTGGAAAGGTATAAGAAGCAGTTTGAATGAAATAGAAACCCAGGATAGGCAAGGTCCCCAACCCCAACCCGGGAGCCCACTCGGGCCATCCCAACCTGGTCAGGAAAGGCGTGTAGAGCCCAATACATATTGCGCCTATTAAAATCACCGGCAGCAGAAGCCAGCCGACGGTAACCACAAAATAAATGCCTATCGGCGCAGCCAGTAATAAAGAAATCATCCCGAACCACAAAACATGTCTTGGATTAAGAAGCCTCGCCGGAAGGATGCCACTGCCTCCGCTAAATGGCGTCTTTTTTGTCCCCAAATCTATTCCACTTTTGTAATCAAAGTACTCATTAAGCACATTTACGCTGATGTGACATAAAAGCAATCCGAGGCAAGCCAGAAATGCATACCCAAGATGAACAGCTCCATCATACCAGGCTATGGCAGTGCCCAAGAACGCCAGTACAACGGAAAGAAGCAAGAATGAAGGTCTCGTCTCCAGAAACCACGTTTTCAGATTCATCCAA
>CAZYNG010000008.1:10699-15076 GCA_964648615.1 uncultured Dehalococcoidales bacterium
AAGAAGCAAGAATGAAGGTCTCGTCTCCAGAAACCACGTTTTCAGATTCATCCAATCCCTCTGCTTCCGTATTATACCACTAGCTTGTCTGCTGCCCGGTTCAGAATAATTGAATTGCTAACTAGCTTTAACCTATAATGACCAGGTATTAAATTATGAGAACCTTTAGCCCATCTAAGTTCAACGCTGTCTTATTTTTAATTGCCCTAAATATACTGACCTTCATGGCTTGTTTACTAAGGCCGGAGATCCGTTATTTTCTTGGCTTGATACCTGCCCTTTTCCCACAACAACCATGGACCATAGTAACGAATATGTTTGTGCATGTTGGTTTTGGACACATCCTATTTAACATGATAAGCCTCTATTTCCTAGGAAGCTTTTCCCTGAGATTGGTAGGGGAGAGGAACTTTCTAATAGTATATTTTCTCGGCGGTATAGTGGGAAATGTTTTATTTATTCTCCTTGCCAACCCGCTTTCAATGGGGGTGGGAGCTTCAGGAGCTATTTTTGCCTTGGGAGGAGCGCTGGCGGCTATAGCACCAAGGATACGAGTTTTTGTGTTTCCCATCCCTGCCGCCATTCCCCTATGGGTAGCTATTGCGCTTTTCCTGCTAATTTCCTTCTTACCAGGAATAGCGTGGCAGGCCCATGTTGGGGGTCTAATTCTAGGCCTTGGGGCAGGCTACTTTCTGAAGAAGGGCAAGACCTACTACTTTTGAAATGAAAGTAAGAACGGTTGGGTTAAAAAGCGGTGAACTTAAACTTGCTGGTGAGGTTTACTTTCCACCGGGCAATAAAGTTTGCCCTGCCTTATGCATCTGCCACGGCATTCCCAACGTTCCCTACAATCCCGCTGAGAGGGGATATGCCATATTGGCACAGAGGTTTTGCGCTGCTGACTTCATTACCCTAATCTTTAACTTCCGGGGGACGGGAAGAAGCGAAGGAAATTTCGATTTGCTCGGCTGGAGTGAAGACTTAACCGCTGCCCTCGATTTCCTTCATAGCCTCGAGCGGGTAGATAAAACACACCTTTGTCTTCTTGGCTTTAGTGGTGGAGCTGGCGTGTGTGTCTATGCTGCTGCTCATGATGCCAGAGTATCAGTGCTAGCAACCTGTGCCTGTCCTGCTGATTACAGCTTTGTTGAAGACAGGACAAATATTTCAGGTCATATCGAGCGCCTCCGTAGTATCGGAGCCATTAGAGACAAGGATTTTCCGCCTTCAATAGAAAAGTGGCGACAAGGCTTCGAAACTATCCTACCGATTCGCTGGATAGACAAAATTTCACCTCGCCCACTATTGTTAGTTCACGGAGATGCCGATGAAATGGTTCCCGTGGAACAGGCACATAAACTCTACCGAAAAGCCAAGGAGCCTAAAGACATAGCCATAATCCCTGGTGCCAAACATAGATTACGTCTGGAAGAAGCTGCCATGGCTACCGTCCTAGACTGGCTCAAGGCTCATTCTCCACGTTGTTACCAGGAGCATTAGCCACTGCAAGGTTGGGTGCTTTGTTGAGTAATTCCACTGAACTATATGAAGGCTTATGGGAAATAATAACCAAAGATTCCGTTTTCTTCATAGGGTGGTTTCGTGAAGCCCACGGCATCGCTTTCGCCAAGGAGGTAGCCTCACATAATATAATCGACAAAGGAGCCAGGCTTGTTGATATCGCATGCGGCAACAGTGCATATCCCAAGGCGCTTTCCAGAATCTGTGGCGCTACTTTCATTGGCATCGACCTTTCTCGTATCGCACTCCAGGAATCAAATAGATTGCTTCGCTTTGCTCACAATGACAAAGAGGGGGAAAACCTCTGCTCAGGGTTGATTCAAAGCGAGGCATCACAGCTACCTTTGGCAGCATCAAAATTTGATATTGTTCTCTCTACTCACACACTGGAGCATCTCCACAGAGATAAAGAGACCCTCGAGGAGTTTGCCAGAATACTGAAAAAGGGTGGCTATCTTCGACTGGAAGTCCCCAACTCCACGAAACAGATGTCGCCTTTATTCAGACGTTTAGAGAGACGTTTGGACAAACTGGGGCATTTACGAGAATACCGCCCCTCTGACTTAACGAAGCTATTGTCACAGTGTCACTTTAGTGTCTGCCAAATATATTACAGCGATTTCTTCCTTTTCTGGTTTTTGTCCTCCATAGAGGAATATCTACGACCGGTCGTCAGACTATTCAAACTCGACAAAGCAATACTTAAGCTGATGCCTGGAAACGGCAAATTTTCGCATTTCCTGGCATCTGCGTTAAGCCAGCTAATCCTGCTGGAAAACAAGCTGCTGAGGAAAAATTCCCGAGGAATGAATATTTGTTGTATAGCACAACGCGTGGAGTAAATTAGCCCCGAATCGTCTTTAACCTTCGCCGCCCAACCTCGCTCCGACAAACTCCTTCAGTATTGCTCTCTCCATTTTGCCCGTTGCCGCCCTGGGAAGAGACGCTACAAACATCACACGCTTTGGTATTTTATATCCTGGAAGGCTTTGGCTGCAGTAGTCGATTACATCCCGCGCAGTTAACTCGCCCCCTTTCACCACCTCGATAATAGCAGCTACTGCCTCGCCTAATTCCTCATCAGGAATGCCGACAACACCAACATCCCTCACTTTGGGATGCGACTTGATGACCTCCTTCACCTCCCCACTATAGACCTTCTCCCCGCCTGTATCTATGAGCTCTTCGCCCACTTCCCCTACTAGATGGAACTGCCACCTTTCATCAACATATCCATCGTCTCCAGTAAAGAAATACCTTTGACCATCTATGACTCTAAAATCGCTTTTGGTCCGGCCAGGGCGCTTCCAATATCCCAGACATACATACCCTCCAGCAATGAACTCTCCTATTTCACCCGACCCAGGTTTAACCTCATTACCTGTCTCAGGATTGATAACCTTGCAAGGAGCTTGCAGAGAATATACTCCGCCCCTTGCCGGAAGCATAGCTCCAGCACCGGATATTTCTTCATCTGACGATGTAGCGATTATACTGTAAGCAATGCTGACCTCTGCACATCCATAGGCATTTACTACTACGACCTGAGGCATGTATTTGTGAAGTTCTCGTAAGATACGAGGTGCCAGCCTTACCCCTAAAGAGGTTATACACATCAAGGAAGACAGGTCATGTGTTCTACCTTCCTTCTTCGCCTCCTGTAATTCCTCTAAAATAGGCATCGCATGAGTATCACCGGCTATCAATATTGCGTTGACCCTTTCTTTTTCTATCGTTTCCAGGAGCTCCGTCGGGCTGAAAGGATAAGTAGTGCGAAGGAAAACAGTAGAGGTTCCATATGCTACTATCTGACCAAGAGTCTGGTTATAAGCTGAGCCAAGGAATAACGGACACACAGGAAGAAACTTAAATCCCTCGCTTGACACACGCCTGCTTAGCTTGATCAACAATCTACCTCCAACGAACTTCTCGACCACCTTGGCTAGTGCCATCCTGGAAATTCCAAGACTAAAAAGGCGGCGTGTTAAAGGATGTAACGCCTTATGCTTTGGCAGTGGAAATATGGTATTAGCCAGAGCGAAAACCTTCTCCTCATTTATCCTCGCTATTATGGGGAGAAAACCATTATAGATAAGCTTCTCCACCCCCCTAACTTTTGTTTCGCCATCCCATACCTTGCCCTTGGGATACGCTGTAGGCCCCTCAGTGTACACCAGGGAACAAAAATCCTCGTTCGTTACCTCATAACCCGGCTTTGGCCTTGTAGGTGGGTACTTTGCCACCAAATCTTCATAGGCAACTGCCGTCGAAGGAACATGTTGAGGTGACCTACCTACACCACAAACTATCAAATGCCTTGGGGGAACTATCCCTCTGGTTACCCTTTCTATGATAGGAGCATACTCATCCTCCACTATCATTGCTGCGGCATCGGCATCCTCAATCAGGTAGCTTAATTCCTCAAGTGGGCGTTGGGGGTTTAAGTCAAATGGAACAGCGCCAATCCTCGATATGGCAAAGTAGGATACCATCCATTCTATGGAATTGAAGCCAGCAATTCCTACCCGCTCTTCCTTCCTGATTCCTAAGTCCACAAGGGCATTAGCGAACCTGTTCACCTCTTCATCGAATTGCTTCCAGGTAAGCCTCCTATCTCCTTGAACGAAAGCCAGCTTGTTGGGGACAGCCTTAACTATCCTTTCCAGCCTTCCTCCCCAGGTATTGTCGGATTTCTTCCCATCGGGATATTTCCTGCGATAGTTAAAAAAATAGTCCTGGCTTATCTCACTTCCTCCCAGAATCTCCTTTCTTATTTCCACTTCAACTCAATTCTCTTTAATTTCACTACCCTCGAACAACCAAACTTATCAAACTTATATTACGCTTGCAACCAAC
>CAZYNG010000009.1:0-4355 GCA_964648615.1 uncultured Dehalococcoidales bacterium
GCCCTGCTTGATATTTTGCCACCCCATATTCGTGAACCACTTTATCAGCAACACGATCGCAGCGAGCTAATAGAAGTAGTGCTAGACCTAGGTCGTCTTCCCGAAGCTCGTTTCCCCCACCAGGAACTAATCATTAATTCCAAGGAAGTTAGCCACGATGATCTTGACTACGTGGTGTCACGAGTTGGTGAGTTTACTGGAGACAACAGGGCTGGGATTGAACGCACCCTTCATCGCATTTCAGCAGTACGAAACCGAAACGGCTATATAATTGGATTAACCTGCCGTGTAGGCAGAGCAGTGCTTGGCACCGCAAAATTGATGCAGGACTTCGCTGAGTCAGGGAAAAACGTTTTACTCCTTGGGAAGCCTGGTATAGGCAAAACGACCATGCTAAGAGAAGTAGCCCGAGTATTGGCTGATGACCTCAAAAAACGTGTTATCGTGATTGATACTTCCAACGAGATTGCCGGAGATGGTGATATTCCTCACCCTGCTATTGGACATGCCAGGCGAATGCAAGTAGCTACTCCTGCCAAACAGCACGCAGTAATGATAGAAGCAGTGGAGAATCACATGCCTGAGGTCATCATTATTGATGAAATAGGCACTGAACTTGAGGCTCAAGCGGCTCGAACTATCGCTGAGCGTGGAGTGCAACTGATAGGCACAGCACACGGAAATACGCTGGAGAATCTAATAATGAATCCCACTTTGTCCGACCTTATTGGAGGAATACAGACAGTCACCCTCGGAGATGAGGAAGCAAGACGGCGTCGCACCCAAAAATCCATTCTGGAACGTAAAGCACCGCCTACTTTCGATGTGCTAGTCGAAATCGTTGACTACTATAGCGTGTCTGTTCACCCGAGCATTAGCGAGGCTGTGGATGCTGTCTTACACCAACAGCCAACTGAGACAGAATTTCGCTGGATAGATGAACAAGGAAATGTAAATAAGGGAAACACGGCTATACCGTCAGTACCAAAAAGTATACCCAAAGACGGTGACGAGCAGTTACTACATCTTTACCTCTTCGGCGCTAATCGTTCTCGATTGAAACAAGTCGCTGAAGAAAAACGAAGAAAGGTAAAAATAGTTACCGATTTTAAACAAGCTGACCTCTTCCTCACCATCAAAAGCTACTATAGCCGAAAACCACAGAAAATAAGAGAGGCTGAAGCAATCGGTATACCAATCTATGTCCTCAAGAGCAACAATGCTAACCATATGAGACAATGCTTGGATACGGTGTATCCCGCTGATTCCCCATCTCCTTATATCCAGCATGTACAATACCTATCAACTAAAAGCCAAAATATTGACCCCAATAACCAAAGTATTAAGTAACACCACAAATAAAGGAGCTAAAGTAATCCGTTGAGCTTATTTATTACCTTTGAAGGGGGCGAGGGGTGTGGGAAAAGCACCCAGGCTCATGCTTTGTACCGGAAGCTACGGCGGAAAAATCTTCCTGCAGTGCTGATACACGAGCCCGGAGGAACAATTCTGGGCGAGCAAATTAGGAAAATGCTAAAGCGGAAAACACAAAATATTCACCCACAAACTGAATTACTCCTCTTTGCTGCTTCTCGCGCTGAATTGATTGCTGCCGTAATCCGGCCTGCTCTAAAGGGAGCGAAAATAGTCATTTGTGACCGTTTTAGCCATTCCACCACCGCTTATCAAGGATATGGACGGGAGCTCGATCTGGCTACCGTGCAAATGGTCAACAACCTAGCAACACAAGATGTGAAGCCTAACATCGTTATATTCCTGGATTTGTCGCCGGAGGAAGGCCTGGCGCGAAGAGGAAAGCTATTGGACCGGTTTGAGCTACAGGAACTGTCATTCCATCGCCAAGTGAGACAAGGCTATCTTAAAATGGCAGCAGAAGAGCCTGACCGCTGGTTGGTAGTGGATGCCACACTACCCAAGAAGAAAATCTCCGAAATCATCTGGGAAAAGGTCAATCACTTGCTAGCGGAAAAGGGATACCTGTAAGCCGTGGGCAGAGAGCGAGTAATTGTAGCACTAAGTGGAGGACTGGACTCCTCAGTAACTGCCCTATTACTTAAGGAAGCCGGTTACGAGGTCAGCGGAGTACACATGCAACTGTGGAACACTCCACACTGCATATATCAGGAACGCCATGCTGAGCAGATATGCCGTGTGTTGAATATTCCCTTTTCCGTGATTGACGTGCATCGAGAATTTGAGCATTATGTAATTAACCACTTTTGTCAGGAATATGAAAGTGGTCAAACTCCAAATCCGTGCATCGCCTGCAATAAACACATAAAGTTCGGCTTTCTGCTTAACAAAGCGCTCTCCCTGGGCGCTGATTATCTAGCTACGGGACATTATGCCAGCATTGAGTACTCCGGAAATAGCTACCATCTACTGAAAGCCAACGATGATAGCAAAGACCAATCTTACTTCCTTTACAATTTGACTCAAGAGAAGCTTAAATACCTCCTTTTCCCCCTGGGCAAATATAGTAAATTAGAAGTCAAAAAGTTAGCAAAAGAGAAGGAATTACCGGTATCATCTAAGCCAAGCCAAGATCTTTGCTTTATCTCCGATAAGAATTATCACACTTTCCTTAGTCAGCGCTTCACAACGAAACCAGGTGACATTGTACACTCTACCGGAGAAATACTAGGACGTCACCGCGGAGTAGCCTTTTACACCATTGGACAAAGGCATGGTCTGGGAACAGCTTCAGAAAAGCCATTCTACGTAATAAGAATAGAATCGGATAATAATCGCGTCGTGCTTGGCACCGAAGAAGAGCTTTACAGCCAACAAGCCGTCGTTAAAGAAGCAAATTGGATAACCGCCACACCACCTGCCAAACTCAGCAACATCACCGCCAAGATACGGTACCGCTCATTAGAGACGCCAGTCACTATATCCCCGAAGGGAGAGAATATTAATGTCTGGTTTCCACAGCCACAGCGAGCAGTTACCCCCGGACAGGCTATTGTCTTCTACAACGGTGATGAGCTAATAGGCGGTGGCGTTATCGAAAACTTCTCACCAATATCCCCCATTAGAGAAAAGGTAAAACATGTCCCAACAAACCAACTTAACTAGAGCCGAAATGAGCATGAACCGCAAGGACATTGGCAAGCTAGGCGAAAAATTGGCTCAAAAATTTCTTAAGAAAAGAGGCTATCACATTTATGAGACGAATTTCTATTGCCAGACAGGGGAAATCGATATCGTGGCAAGGAGACGTGATTACCTTGTCTTTATAGAAGTACGCACAAAAAGCAATTTAGATTTCGGCACCCCTGAAGAATCAATAACAGAAAGCAAGAAGAAAAGACTCATTTCTTCATCTCTACACTATATTAACACTCATCATGGTCTACCAACTTCATGGCGTATCGATGTCGTAGCAATAGAAATCGACGATAAAGGAAAAACCAAACGTATTGAGCTTATTGAAAACGCCATAACGCTATAAACCCAGCATAAAAACTCAACAAAGCGCGATGTATGTCCTCATTAGTTAAAGCATTTTGGAGCGACGCGGCAGTCAAAATAACTTATGATGCCATCCAGCTACACAACGCTATCGGCATCTCCGAAGAATGTCCCTTCAAACGGTACTATCGAGACGGCAGGATACTTACCCGGTTCGGTGAATTCCCTCGCTTTCAAGGTTGTTCACCTACCCTAGCCTGCGCAAATTCCGTTAGCATCCTTTTCTCTATCTTACCGGATGCTGCTCGAGGAATAGACTCCACAAATAGTATATGCTTTGGTACTTTATAATTCGCAAGCCTTTGACTACAATACTCGATTACCTCTTCCTCGCTTAGTTCCTGACCTTCTTGTGTCTGGATGCAAGCAGCTATTGCCTCGCCCAATCCTTCATCAGGAAGCGCAACAATTCCAACATCCCTGACCTTAGGATGAGTTCTTATTACCCCCTCCACCTCCACAACATAAACTTCCTTCCCACCACTTTCAATGATGTCCACGCCCCTTCTACCTGTCAGATGAAACCATCCCCTCTCATCAACGTAACCCAGGTCCCCCGCACAGAAATATTTGCACTCATCCACTACTTTGAAAGCCTGCTTTGTTTCCTCAGGGTTCTTCCAAAATCCTAAAGCACTATGACCACCGGTGAGAAACTCTCCCGTCTCTCCTGAGCCGGGCTTAACCTCCTCACCGGTTTCGGGATTGATAACCTTGCAAGGATCTTGAAAAGCATATACCCCTTCCCTATCAACCTTGATTTGGATGGGAGTCATCTCCTCATCCACAGAACAGTTAATGCAAACATAGGCAACGCCAGAACCTCGGGCTCCGTAGCCATCCACTATTATCACAGAGGG
>CAZYNG010000009.1:4455-7625 GCA_964648615.1 uncultured Dehalococcoidales bacterium
GGGTTATAACACGCCTCAAAGAATAAAGGGCAAACAGGGAGAACCTTATACCCTTCCTTCCCAAAACGCCTAGCCAACTTAATACGAAATGTAGTACCCATCAATACTTCGATATGTTTGAGGTAAAGTTTCCTCCAAATCGGCGAGCCAAAAATACGACGACCTGAATGCAGTAAAGCTCTGTGCCCGGGCAGCGCAAACATAGCACCATGTAAATCAATAGCGGCTTCCTCTTGCCCCCTGTCCACTATCGGTAGATAATCGCTCAAGAGCATCATCATTAAGCTCTTTGTCAGCCGCTGATAATCCCACACTGCCCCGACATAGTAACCTCCACTTCCCAAGCTATATTCCAGATGGGCAAAATCTTCATTGGTCACCTCATAACTCAGCCTTGGCTTTGTAGCCGGGTGCCTTGTCATCAAGTCATCATAGATAACTGCCCCGGGGGGAACAAGCTGTGGCACCCTACCCACATCATAAACGATCAGACACCTCAGGGAGACCATCCCCTCGGTCACTCTTGCTATAGTGGAGGCATACAGACCCTCCGCTATCACTGCTACCGCATCGGCATCTTTAATTACATACGCTATTTCGCCAAGGGTCAATCTGGGGTCTAAGAAAAAGGAAACCGCCCCGACCTTAGCTATAGCAAAGTTGGCTACCATCCATTCTATGGAGTTGAACCCAACGATACCTACCCGCTCCCCCTTGTTAATCCCTAAGTCCAGTAGGCCGTTAGCTAATCTATTTACCTGCTGGTCAAATTCCTCCCAGGTAACCCTTCTATTTCGTTGAATAAAAGCAATCCCATGGGGAATAATCCTTGCCAGCTTCTCCAGCCTACTTCCCAAAGTGCTGTTAGATTTTGTTCCATGCCGATAGTGTTGGCGATAATTGGAAAAGCTATCCCTCTCTAACTTCTCTAACCCAGTTCTCAATTCGCTGGCAGACACTTTCCTTCCTACTCACCGTTTTCTAAACCTTTTCAGGTTTCTCCAAATCCACAATATCCCTCTAGCTGACCATCGCATCACGTTACACAATCTCTCAAATATTATATCAGAGGACGTCACCAAAGTGGGGGTTACCTTGAGATCAGCAAGGCATTATTCACGAGAAATAGGCAAACTGCTTTCCCGGCACTGGAATAGTCAAGCAGGCTTAGACAATGCGTATATCCTTCTACCGCGAATGCCACAATAAGGCTCGCCCCACCACCCTACCTCGTCTACTTCATGCTCAAGATAGTTATTACGCTTCCCCTCCCAGTCTAGACTCAACAAATTCCTTTAGCACCCTCTTCTCCACCTTGCCAGTTGCCTCCCTGGGAAGAGACACTACCAACATTACATGCTTTGGTATTTTATGCGCCGGAAGGCCTTGGCTACAGTACTCCACTACATCACGCTCGCTTAATTCCTCCCCTTTATCCACCTCGATGACAGCAGCTAACACCTGGCCCAGCTCTCTATCGGGAACCCCCACAACAGCAGCATCCCTCACTTTAGGATGAGACTTGATGAACTCCTCTATCTCCTCGCTATAGACCTTTTCCTCCCCTGTATCTATGCATTCCTTGCCTCCTCTTCCTACGAGACAGAACCGCAATTTCTCATCAATATAACCATCGTCTCCAGTAAAGAAACACCTTCGGCCATCTATAACCCTGAAAGCCTTCTTAGTGTCAGCAGGACGCTTCCAGTATCCTAGAGACACGTATCCTGCAGCAACAAATTCTCCCACCTCTCCTGTTCTGGGCGTAACCTCCTGCCCCGTTTCACGATTGATAACCTTGAAAGGGACTTGTAGGGAGTATACTCCGCCCCTAGCAGGAAGCGTAGCTCCAGCACAGGGCAGCTCTTTATCCTCCAGGACGGCAGCCGACCCATAACCAACGCTGAACTCTGTGCACCCATATGCATCCATTACTACGACCTGAGGTAAGAATTTACAAAGTTCCCTTTTAGTGCGAGGTGACCACCTTACTCCCGAAGATGCTATGCTTCGGCACGATGAGAGGTCATATGTTCTACCCTCCTCCTTCGCTTTCTTCAATTCATCCAGGATTGGCAGCGCGAAGGCATCTCCATTTATCATGACGCCATCTACCTTCTCCCTCTCTATTGTTTCCAGAAGTTCCCTGGCATTGAACGGATAGGGAGTGGGAAGGAAGACTGTAGTAGCTCCAATTGCAGCAACCATACCAAAAGTCTGCATATAGGCACTTGCGTGGAACAAAGGGCAGACTGGAACATACTTAACCCCCTCCTTCTTGAGGCGCCTGTTTATGTCGGCCATCAAACCTTTTCCCCATGTCATCCTAAAGAACCTGATTACCGCCACACGAATAAAGCCAAAACGACGGCTCAACCGGGATAATGCCCTGAGTCCTGGTAGAGGATATAAATTAAACAGAAACTCGAAAATTTTCTCATCACCATACCTGTCAAATGGCGGTAACAAAACATTGTAAATAAGTTGCTCAACGCCCTTCACTCTCTGTTCACCATCCCACACCACTCCTTTGGGATATCCAGTCTTTTCACTAGTGTACATTAGATAGCAAAAGTCCTCGTTCGTCACCCTATAACGTAGCTTTGGCTTTCTAGCCCGATACTTTGCCATCAAAACGTCATAGTCAAGTGCCCCACTGGGCACATACTGTGGCGACCTAGCCGTGCCATAAACTATGAAATACCTTAACGACGCTATTCCTCCAATTACTCTTTCCATAACGCGAGCATACTCATCTTCCACTATCATCGCCACCGCATCGGCATCCTTAATTGTGTATACTATCTCATCAAGGGTAGCCCGGGGGTTTAAGTTGAACGGAACAGCACCAATCCTGGATATGGCAAAGTAGGACTCCATCCACTCTATGGAGTTGAACCCAGCAATACCTACTCGCTCTCCTTTCTTAATCCCCAAGTTAAACAACCCGTTAGCTAATTTGTTTACCCGCTCATCAAATTGCTTCCAGGTAAGCTTTCTATCGCCTTGAACAAAGGCTAATTTGTCGGGGATAACATTGACTATCCTTTCCAGTCTAGTTCCCCAGGTGTTGCTGGAGCTTTCCCTAGCAAGGTGGTAGCTCTGACGGTAACTAGTAAAGCTGTCTCTCTCTAGCCTTTCTTCTTCCCCTAATTCATTAACAGCCATTT
>CAZYNG010000009.1:7725-12613 GCA_964648615.1 uncultured Dehalococcoidales bacterium
GTAAAGCTGTCTCTCTCTAGCCTTTCTTCTTCCCCTAATTCATTAACAGCCATTTCGCTTTGTTCTATGCTTCAGTTTTTTGCAGCACTTCACTGATTAATAGCAGCAACTATATATATATATACTGTACCATAAAATTACAATGGATGAACCCATTCATGAACTCACGAGGGTTGAAATATCCCTCCATTCATCGAAGGGATACCAAAAGGCGGCGCTCACTTGGTTTTTGCCATCATACCTTGCCTCAAGGTAGTGCTGAAATGGCCACTTATCTTCTCCAAGAGCCTGTTTATGCCCCAGCCTTTAGCAGCAGAGATGACGACAATGTCCTTGCTTGACAGCCTACTTTGTCCTTCAAGGAAAGGAATCGTGGTCAGACCTTCCAGTTCTTCCTCACTGCCCACGGCTAAATCCAGCTTGTTAAACACTGTGACCCTTGGCTTATCATTAAGGTTCAGTTCTTCTAATATTTTCTCCACCGCGAGGCATTGATAGGAAGCATGCTTATGCATTACGTCAACTACGTGAACAAGCAGGTTAGCTTCACTAAGCTCCTCAAGGGTGGCACGAAATGCAGCGATTAACAAGGTTGGCAATTTGTGAATAAAGCCAACAGTATCCGTAATTAGAAACCGCTGCCCATCAGGCAGGGTCAAACGACGAGTTACCGGGTCTAAAGTAGAAAAGAGGTCCGCTTTCACCACCATACTTGCTTTGCTTAGAGCATTGAATAAAGTGCTTTTGCCTCCATTGGTATATCCTACAAGAGCTACTACAGGCATACCCATCGTCCTACGACGCTTTCGATAAAGGTCTCGATGTCGCCTTATTTCCTCTATGTCGTGTTTAAGACGGTTAATACGCTTGTGGATAAGACGGCGGTCAGTCTCCAACTGCGATTCACCTGGTCCCCTAGTACCAATTCCACCACCAAGTCGCTCCAAGTGACTCCACTGACCAACAAGCCGCGGCAACAGATATTGATGCTGAGCTAACTCAACTTGAAGCTGTCCTTCCCGAGTCTGAGCATGTTTGGCAAATATATCTAAGATGAGTGCAGTGCGGTCAATAATCTTAACCGCGAGAACCTCCTCGAGATTTCTCTGCTGCCGTGGGGACAAGTCGTCATCAAAAATCACTGTATCATACTGAATTTGTTCCTTAAGATTGCATAGCTCGTCAATCTTGCCTTTGCCGATATAGTGAGCAGGCGAAGGCCTGCCTAGCTTTTGAATAAGCTTGCCCACGACAGCAGCATCAGCTGTCTTGGCTAAATAAGATAGTTCTTCCAATGAATCAACTGCAGACCAGCCATCACTAGAGCCTTTGCTTTCGACCCGAACTAGAAATACACGTTCTTGCTCGACTTGCGTAGCAAAAGTCTTTCGCCCTATTTTCGCCTCCCGTGCCAGGATAGTAATCGTTCTACTCCTTGCTCCAATTTATCATCGGGCAGAGTTAAGGAGAACCTGATATAGCCTTCTCCCTCCTGTCCATAACCAATGCCTGGAGTTACCGCTACCCCAGCTTCATCAAGCAACATGTCAGCAAAATCTATAGAGGTGTAACCTTGAGGAACAGTCGCCCAAATATAGAAAGTAGCTTTAGGAACTCGCGCTCTCATCCCTACCTGATTAATAACATGTATTAACTTATCTCGGCGCCATTGCAAAATAGCATTGTGCTCTGAAATATGCTCCTGCGAACTGTTTAGAGCCTTTATGGCAGCATGCTGGATTGCCTGAGGAATACCCGAATCCAGATTGGACTTGACTCGAAACAACGCACTTATCATTTCAGCATTGCCCACCACCATCCCTATTCGCCAACCAGTCATATGGTACGTTTTTGATAAAGAATGAAATTCCACGCCTACTTCCTTAGCCCCAGAAGCTTGCATGAAACTCGGAGGCTTATAGCCATCAAAGGCAACCTCAGTGTAGGCAGCATCGTGACATATTGCCAGACTATGCTGCTTGGCAAAGCAAACCGCTTTCTCAAAGAATTCAAGCTCAGCGGTGGCCCCGGTGGGATTATTCGGATAGTTTAGCCACATGAGCTTTGCTCGCCTAGCTACGTTCTCGGGGATAGTTTCAAAATCGGGTAAGAAATCGTTTTCCTCCTTCAAAGGCATGAAGTAAGGTTCACCACCAGCCAACAGGGTTCCCATACTGTAAACAGGATAACCTGGGTCAGGCACTAAAGCTATGTCTCCAGGCTCAATAAAGACCAAAGCTACATGTCCAATGCCTTCTTTCGAGCCAATGAGTGGCAATACTTCTCCACTCGGATCCAGAGCAACTCCAAACCGCCTCCGATACCATCCAGCAATAGTTTCGCGAAGTTGAGGCAAGCCAGCGGTTTCAGGATAACGATGGTTAACAGGGTCATGTGCTGCCTCACACATATACTCAATAATATGAGACGGCGTGGGTAAGTCAGGATCGCCAACAGCAAAGTTGACCACATCCACCCCCTCAGCCTTTTTTTCAGCAATCCTTCGGGTGATTTCTACAAAAAGATATCGAGGTAACCTATCAAGACGCTTAGCCACTTGCATTAGTTCTCCCTAGATAGCCGGGATTGTGAAGCAAATTTTTCTTATTTCAGCCATTCTCCAATGAATACTTCCTCCACAGGACCACCAAGCATTACCTCACCTTTTCCATCCCAATATACCGCTAACGCTCCTCCTGGAAATATTATGTCAACATCGGTATCAACACAATTAAGCAAACGGGCAGCTACAGCAATGGCACAAGCACCACTCCCACAAGCCAAAGTCTCCCCGACGCCACGCTCCCACACTCTAGCCTCTAGCTTCTTTCTATCTAGAATCCTTGCTATCTCAAAATTCGTCCCTTGCGGAAACATGTAATGCTTTTCCACTTTCGGACCTACTTCTCTTAATGGGAATTTGACAACCGGTTCCGAGACAAAGCATACCGCGTGAGGATTTCCCATAGATAGGAGCGACAAACCCAACTTCCTTTTGCCCAAGGTTAAAGGATAGTTCAATATTGGTATTATATCAACTTCCCCTGCAATGGGAATCTGTTGAGGCTTAAATTGAGGCATGCCCATACTTACCTCAACCCACGTTACTTTATTCGCCGCTACACAGGCCTCCGCCTTTCCGATACCTGCTAGAGTTTCTACAGTTAAACAGGGATTGCCTGGCTCCGCTCGCAGTGACACTTCATCCGCTATCTCCTGTTCAACAGCATACTTAACAAAACACCTTAGCCCATTGCCACACGCTTCAGCCTCAGAACCATCGGGGTTGAAAACACGCATCTTTAAATCAGCAACTTTAGACCTTTCCACCACCAGCAATCCGTCGCTTCCCACACCTAAGTGGCGTTGACACATGGCTCGTGCCAATTCTGCCCAATCATGCTCCACCTCTCTGCCATCCACAAGGATAAAATCGTTGCCACTACCCTGTAGCTTATGAAATTTCATGATAGAAAGCTCTCCACTAAATCGCTTGCCTTTTCCCCGGCATTATTGGCATCAAGCCAGTTGATTCTAGCATCACTGGGACGAAACCAGGCATATTGATGACGAGCCAAACGGTGAGTTTCATACTTTATTCGCTCCACTGCCTTAGGCAACGACACGCCGCCGGAAAGAAAATCGCCAACCTGTTTATAGCCTATGCCAGACATTGAAGGCAAGGAAAGGCTATAACCTTTGTGCAACAGCTCCTTTACCTCTTCGACTAATCCTCTATCAATCATTCTATCCACCCGCTGGTCAATTTTGTGGTAAAGTTCGCTTCTTTCTGCAGTCAAACCAATAACCAAAATGGGGAAATGGGGCGCCTGTTTTTGCCTGATTAGCGAAGGGAGTTGCCCAGATAGCTGATGAATTTCCAAAGCTCTTATGACACGACGTATATTACGGGGGTCTATCTTTTCCGTTGTTACCGGGTCAATTTCACGTAATTGCTGGTAAAGAGCTTGACTGCCCTGTTGCCTCGCTTTGATTTCGAGTTTCCGCCTTAAGTCTCGGTTGGGAGGAACGTTAGGAATTTTCCAACCCTCAATTATAGACCAGACATAAAGGCCGCTACCTCCTACCAGCAACGGCGACTTACCCCTCTGCTGGATATCCCGGATTACCCGGCGAGCCATGTGGAGATAGTTCGCCAGGTTAAAATCATCATCGGGATTCACCACGTCAATTAGATGATGAGGAATTGACTTTTGTTCCTCCAGCGTAGGTTTGTTGGTGCCGATATCCATATACCGATAAACCTGGCGGCTATCGGCACTTACTAATTCCGCCTCAAGATCGGAAGCTAATCGAAGGGCAAGCTTGCTTTTACCTATCGCTGTAGGACCAACAATAGCAACAAGACATCTCATCGCCTCGAAGCTCTTTAGCTAAGCCCCCTGTCTTTTAATCACGGACGATTGACTCACAATGCTCGGAAACTCATCGGCTTTAAGGCTCGCACCACCAACTAAAGCACCATCGATTTCAGACTGAGAAGCAAACTCGGCAATGTTGTTGCTAGTAACGCTGCCGCCGTACAGGACACGCACTTCTTGGGCCGCACCGTTACCCCAAAGCCTGGCAAGAATATCCCGAATACATTTAATGGTGGTTTCCGCGGTTAACCCGTCAGCTGCCCTGCCTGTGCCAATAGCCCATACAGGCTCATAGGCAACGATTAAATTAACGGTGGGCTTTATACCACCTAGACTTCCCGTTAATTGTTTAGTGATAACCCGCTCTGTTTCACCAGCTTCATTTTCCTCGAGCCTTTCACCAACACACAAGATAGGCTTCAGTCCGAAATCCAGAGCGGCTTGCACTTTTTTATTAATTACCTCATCTGTCTCGCCAAAGCACCAGCGCCTCTCAGAATGCCCTA
>CAZYNG010000010.1:0-12380 GCA_964648615.1 uncultured Dehalococcoidales bacterium
GCTATAAGTTGCCCTAGAGTCAAAATTCCGGCCCTGGCCAAACTATTACAACTGCGAGTGGACAATCCCAATTTCCCTACGGGGGCATCAACTTCAACCCCAGCTGTCAAGCTGGCAACAGGCTCAAGTTCTCTCTCTACCACTGGAATGAGCTCCTTAAATGGGGAAATTTGGCCGATCAAAATATCAGCAGCCTGGCTGACTGCCTCGCTTGGAGACATAGTACCGTCAGTCCAAACCTCTAACATAAGTCTCTCAGGACTTCTTTCCCTACCAGGATTAATAGTCTCATCCGAAAAATTGACCTTACGCACTGGTGTGAATATGGAATCTATCGACAATGCTCCTAAGGGTAAGCTTTTGGCAGATCTCGCTGGCAAATATCCTCTACCTAATTCTACGTTAAATTCTACCCGAAGCTTGGCTTCGGGAGAATCCAAGGTGGCCAAATACAATTCAGGATTGGCAATCTGAAAATCTGTTGACGGTTCAATATTACCAGCATAAATTTTCCCTTCTCCCGCTACATCTAAAAGCAGATTACCAGGTTGATAGGACAGAGGACGAAATCTTATTTGCCTGACGTTTAACAGAAATTCAACAACATCTTCCTTGATATACGGGAGTGGAGAAAACTCATGCTGAACCCCATCAATTCTAACCCAGGTTACCGCAGCCCCAGGCAGGGAGCTAAGTAGCACACGGCGAAGAGCATTGCCTAAAGTGATGCCATATCCTGGCTCTAGTGGCTCAGCAAGAAATTTGCCATAGTTGTTTACCGTCTCAATAGACTTAGCGTCAGGAATAGGCAACTTAACTGAATTATCTTGAGTAGTATTCAACGACGACTTTTCCATCGAATTTAGCATCAAGCTCATCCTTAGTAGGCAATGCCAAAACTTCACCTACCACATTTTCTTCATCTAAACTCAACCAACCAGGCATACTCTTTCCTTTAATCTCCTCAAGTAGTCTTTCATAATATCCGGTTTTAGTACTTCCTTCCCGCCATTTAATGACGTCACCTACATGCACTAGATAGGAAGGTATGTCTACTTTAGTCCCATTAACAAGCATATGACCATGCCGAACTACCTGTCTAGCTTGGGGGCGTGAACTAGCAAAACCTAAGTGATACACTACATTATCTAACCGTCTTTCCAGCAATATTAATAAATTTTCACTAGTAATACCTTGAGCTCTTTGTGCTTCCTCAAAGAACTTGCGAAATTGCCGTTCAAGCATTCCATAACTAAACCGAAGTTTTTGTTTTTCACGTAGTTGAAGCCCACGTTCTGTAATCCTACGACGTCGCCTGCTCAACGAATGCTCCCCTGGAGAACTCTTCTTTCTCTCCAAAGGACATTTTGGAGTCAAACATTTTTCTGCTTTAAGCATTAACTTTTCACCAAGATAACGGCACAAACGACATGTGGGTCCTGTATAGCGCGCCATTCTACACTTTTCTCTTTTTAGGTGGACGGCAACCATTGTGTGGAATCGGGGTTACATCTCTAATGCTGGTAATAATAAGCCCCGAAGCTTGTAATGTGCGAATAGCGGCTTCTCGTCCACTACCAGGTCCTTTGACATAAACATCAACCTGGCGCAAACCGTCGTTTGTTGCTTGGCGCGCTGCTCTCTGTGCGGCTAACTGAGCAGCGTAAGGAGTACCTTTTCTAGAACCCTTAAATCCAGCACTACCAGCACTTCCCCAAGCAATAACGTCGCCCCTGGAATCAGTCACAGTGACTATAGTATTATTGAACGTAGACTGAATATAAACTCTTCCTTCACTGATTCCACGGCGTATTCTTCTTCTTGTTTTGGTCTTTTTTCTCTTCGGCATATTACTTCTTACCTAAACCGCGTTTTTGCCCTCTACCTGCTACTGTCTTTCGTGCACCTCTCTTAGTACGAGCATTAGTGCGTGTCCTTTGTCCATGAACTGGCAAATTCATACGATGTCTGAGACCGCCATAGGAACCGATTTCAATTAATTGCTTTATGTTAGACTGTATTTCCCTTCGGAGTCCACCTTCTACTTTGTATTGCTTATCCACAATATCGCGGATTCGAGCAACTTGCTCTTCAGTAAGATCCTTGATTTTAATAGTAGGGTCAATCTCGGCAGCAGTCAAGATATGCCCGCTTAATGTAGATCCAATACCATAGATATATTGTAACCCTACACCAACCGGCTTTTCTTTGGGAAGGTCCACTCCAGCAACGCGCGCCATTATCTATCTATTAACCTTGCCTTTGCTTATGTCTTGGATTAACACAAATAACCCTAACTACGCCTTTCCGCCGAACAATTTTACATTTGCTACAACGAGGCTTGACCGAAGAACTCACTTTCATCTCAAATTGATGTCAAAACAAAAACCCATTATAAGAGAACGTTGAATGCTTGTCAAAACACACGGAAATTCTATTCAAAGCCGATAAGTAACTCTGCCCCTAGTCAAATCGTAAGGGGAAAGCTCTACCAGTACCCTATCCCCGGGTAATATTTTAATATAATGCTTTCTCATCTTGCCTGAAATATGGGCTAACACCATATGACCGTTAGCTAGTTCAACACGAAACATGGTGTTAGGCAAACATGTGATTACTTTACCTTCGACCTCTATTCTCTCCTTTTTAGTCATACTCGGTGAGTACTTCACCCCCATTATTACTGATAGCAATAGTATGTTCGAAATGCGCCGAGAGACTTCCATCAGCAGTTAGCACAGTCCACCGATTAGGTGCTAGCTTAGTATGCCAATCCCCGGCATTAACCATAGGCTCAATAGCCAAAGTCATGCCTTTGCGAAGCTGGGGACCTTTCCCAAACGCAAAATTAGGTATTTGAGGCTCCTCATGTAGCTCGCGACCTATCCCATGTCCTGTATACTCCCTAATTACAGAAAACCCTCTCGACTCAACGTAATTTTGTATAACAGCTGAAATATCACCAACATGTGCACCAGGTCTAGCTTGGGCAATGGCCGCTTTCAGGCTTTCCTCAGTAACCATTATGAGCTCTTTAGCTTGCTGAGTTATCTCCCCGACACCGACGGTTATAGCTGAGTCGGAATGAAAACCCTCAAAAATAACCCCTGCATCCAGAGAAACAATATCTCCCTCCTTTAACACTCTCTCACCAGGTATACCATGAACTACTTCGTTGTTCACCGAAATACATAAATTAGCCGGGAAACCTTGATAATTTTTGAAGGAGGATTTAACTTTTCTATCCCTTAACTCTTCAGCCGCAATCTCATCTAAATAGCATGTTTTGATTCCTGACCTTATCTCCTCCCGTAGCCTATTCAAAATAGCTGCCAAGATTTTACCACTTTGGCGCATAATAGTTATTTCTTCAGGAGATTTTACGATTATCATTTGAAAATTGCTTTACTTTACTCCTAATGATGGTATTATTTCCTTCGCTACCTCTTGTATCCCCCGGTCACCATTGACTTCAATAAGCTTATTTTGATTCCTATAGTAATCCACTATGGGGATAGTCTGAGCAAAGAAAACTTTCAGTCGTTCTTTTATCGTCCCCTCTTTGTCATCATCTCGCTGATATAGTTCACCACCACATTTATCACACTTCCCAGGTACTTTTGGTGGCGCGGTTAGTAAATGATATGGAGTCTGACAATCCCGGCAAAGCCATCGACCTCCGAGACGTTTCATAAGTTCCTCATCGGAGACCTTAACATATACCACCTTGTCAACGTGGTTACCTTTATCAGCAAGACCCTTATCTAATGCTTCAGCTTGCGCTAACGTTCGTGGAAAACCATCAAGAAGACAGCCGGAAACGCAATCGAGCATTTCAATCCTCCGCAAAATCATCCTGATAGTTATTTCGTCAGGCACTAATTCGCCTCGCTCCATATAAGATTTAGCTAACAGGCCCAAGTCAGTTTCCTTCTTCAATGCTTCTCGAAACAAATCACCCGAGGCTACATGTGGTAAATTTAATTCACTGGATAAAATATCTGCTTGTGTCCCCTTACCAGCACCTGGAGCTCCCAAGAGAATAATATACATACTTAACCCATCCTTATTTCAAAAACCCCTCATATCGCCGCATAACTAGTTGAGCTTCCACCTGTTTCATAGTATCCAAAGCAACACCAACAACTATAAGCAGGGCAGTGCTGGAAATTGTCAGTACAGCGATGCCACTAATTTCTTTAGCAATGAGAGGCATCATTGCTACTGAAGCCAAGAAAATAGCACCACCGAACGTAATAAGACGGATAACACGGTTTAAATAATCTGCAGTTGCTTTCCCAGGACGAATTCCCGGAATGAAACCTCCTTGTTCTTGCAATCTCTTAGCCAAACCCAGTTGCTCAAATATTATCATGGTGTAAAAGAAAGTAAAGCCCAGTACTAGTAGAAAATATACTCCCCAATAGACTAACCCCGATGGAAGGGGGGCGCCGGGATTAAAAATATTCATCATTGTGTTAGCAAAATTCGGGGATGTCGAACTGGCAAAATAGCTAGCAATCGTTGCCGGGAGTGTCACTACTGCAATGGCAAAAATAAGAGGAATCATCCCCGCTGTATTTACCCTGATGGGAATATAAGTTGAACCTGATTGTCGATACATGCGCCCGCTGCGAAAAGTAGTGCGGGCATACTGCACAGGGATGCGGCGATGAGCTTCAATGAACGCCACTATAAATACTAGAGTACCCAAACCAAGTATAAGGAAGGTAACTAACCCCAGAGGGTTTTCAAGTGATAGGAAACCTTTCCCAAGCATATCGGGGAATCCAGCTACGATACCACCGAAAATTATCAATGATATCCCATTCCCAATGCCTCTTTCAGTAATCAATTCACCCAACCAGACGAGAAACACAGTGCCAGCAGTCATTGATATTACTACAGTGGCAACAGTTAGCGGGTCAAGCTCCAGCACAATACCTTGTCCCCGCAGTATGGCCAGCATACCATAACCCTGCAAAGCCGCCAGAGGTATTGTCAGGAGATGGGTAATGCGGTTAATCTTCCGTTGTCCAGCTTCTCCTTGTCGAGATAGAGCTTGAAGATTAGGAATGACCGGGACTAGTAGCTGCATAATTATCGAAGAAGTAATGTAAGGATAAACTCCCATAGCAGCAACGCTGAACCTTCTCATAGCACCGCCGCTAAATAGGTCGAGCATACCAAAAAGTTGGTTTTGCTCGAAAAGCTGACTCAGGGCCTCAACGTCAATGCCGGGCAAGGGAACATGAGCTACAAATCGAAAAACCACCAAAATGGCGAAGGTAAAAAGGAGCTTTCGCCTCAAGTCTGGCAACATGACCATGTCTTTCATTGCCTGGATGAGACGTGACTGAGGTTCCCTACGCTGCACCTAAATCTCCTTTACTTCACCACCAGCGGATAGTATTTTCTTTCGTGCAGGAGCAGACAGCCTGTCAGTTTTCACAAACAACGCGTGATGCACATCCCCGGTGCCCAAGATCTTAACAGGATGCTTTAATGACCTAATTAAGCCTGCCTCAAAAAGCTTTTCCTTGGTGACCTCAGAGCTAGGAGGGAATACGTTCAGCTTATCTACATCCACAATGCTGTATTCCTTTTTGAAGGTATTAATAAAACCTCTTTTTCCCGGTAATCGTTTTATAAGAGGCAATTGCCCACCTTCAAAGCCAAGACGTACCTTACCCCCGGAGCGAGACTTTTGACCCTTGCATCCCCTCCCTGAATAGGTGCCATGCCCACTGCTGTTCCCCCTCCCAACACGCTTCCTTTTGTGTCTAGCACCTATTGACGGTCTTAACTCATCCTGTCTCATTTTGCTCGTCCTTCACAACCTTTTCTGGCTTCTTCAGATTTGCCAAAGCAAGTATTGTTGCCTTGGCTGTATTGATTCGATTAGAACTTCCCAGGGATTTGCTAAGAATGTCCCCTATACCTGCCAATTCAAGCACTGCTTTAACCGTATTGTTAGCAACCAAGCCAGCACCCGGCGCTGCCGGCTTCAGTAAAATCTTAGACGCACCAAATTTGGCCAAAATTTCGTGAGGAATGGTACTATCCGCAAGTGGAACCTCAATCAACTCGTTTTGTGCCGTTGTGCTAGCTTTGCGAATTGCCTCGGGAACACCGGTAGCTTTACTCGACCCTACTCCAACATGCCCATTGCTATCACCAACCACAACCAAAGCCCTGTAGCGAAGACGACGACCACCTTTAACCACCTTAGTTATACGGTCAATAGCTAGTAGCTTTTCCTCAATCTCTAGCCCCGAGGGATCAATTTTAGCTATTTCACCAATTACTTTAGTAACTGCTTTCACTCTAGTAACCTTAAAATTCTAACCCAGCTTGTCTGGCAGCCTCGGCTAAAGCTTTGACTCGTCCATGATATTTATATCCACCTCTATCAAGAACTACTTGTGTAATACCTTTCTGTATTGCTTTTTGAGCAACCAATGAACCTACAAATTCAGCTTTCTTTGTTTTCACCTCTCGCCCAAGCTTTTCCTTTGCAATGGGCTCAAGAGTACTCGCTGAAACCAGTGTTCTCCTCGAACAATCATCTATGATCTGTGCATATATGTGATCTGAACTTCGGAAAACGCACAATCTAGGGCGAGAGACTATACCTGATATTTTCCTCTTTACCCGCTTATGCCGTTCTCGTCGAAGCACTTTTGAACTTACTTTAAGCATCGTAGCCACTAGCCTCCACTTACTGCTTTACCAGCCTTACCAGGTTTCAGTCGAATTTCCTCTCGCCTATATCTAATTCCCTTTCCTTTATAGCAATCTGCGGGACGTATAGCTCTAATTGCAGCGGCTACCTCCCCCACAATCCCCTTATCAATACCCTTAATGTGAATACGGTTCGTTCCCTCAACGGAAACGGAAACACTAGAGGGAATTTGGAACTCTACAGGATGACTGTATCCGACCTGAAGCAACAATTTATCACCCGTTTCTTGCACCCTATAACCCACTCCCTGCAGCTCTAGAGCTTTTTCAAAACCTTCACTAACCCCCTCGACCATATTAGCGATTAAACTACGCGTGAGCCCATGCAAAGCGCGATGCGCTCTATCGTTACTCTGCCGGCACACTATTATATTCCTCTCCTCTAATTTGATAGAGATATCTGGGTGAAAGTAACGATAGATTTCTCCCTTACTCCCTTTTACGGTTACTTTGTTTCCTTCAATATTTATTTGCACATCTTCAGGCACTGGAATAGGAAGCAATCCGATGCGAGACATATTACATAACCTCCAAACTACCACACATAAAGTAAAAGCTCACCTCCCAGACCAAGCTGCCATGCTTTCTGACCAGTCATAATACCCTTAGAGGTAGATAAAACAGGCATGCCCAGTCCTCCATAAACACGGGGAATTTCTCCCTTGCCAACATAAATCCTCAAGCCCGGTTTGCTGACCCTTTCTAATCCCAGCAACGCTGGTTGACCCTCTATATACTTAAGGTATATTTCTATCGTTGACTGTGGCTTACCCTTAATTACCTTGTAATCTTGAATAAACCCCTCATCCTTAAAAACCTTAGCTATGGATAATTTCATTTTAGAGGAGGGTACAACGACGCTATCATGCCTTGCCATGATGGCGTTGCGGATTCGAGTCAACATATCAGCGATTGGGTCAGTGCCTACCATCACAATGCAGTCCTCACCAACTCGACTTTCTCACTCCGGGGATTTGCCCAGTTACCGCCAGTTTTCGAAAACAAATGCGGCACAAGCCAAATTTGCGCATATAAGCACGTGGGCGCCCACACAATTCACAGCGATTACGTTGCTGAACACTGTACTTCGGCGAACGTTTTGACTTCACGATCTTAGCTACTTTAGCCATCACTCCTACTCTCAAAAGGCATGCCTAAGAATTCCAATAGGTTCATTGCTTCTTCATCCGCATTGGCAGTAGTCACTATAGTCACCTGGAGTCCACGGATCTTATCCACTTTATCATATTCAATTTCGGGGAAAACTATTTGCTCCCTCATACCTAAATTGTAATTTCCACGATTATCAAAAGAAGTTCTCGATACCCCTTGAAAGTCACGAAACCGTGGCAAGGTTATATTGATTAATTTATCCAGAAAATCGTACATTCGAGTACCACGCAACGTGACCATCAGACCAATGGGCATACCGGCTCTCAACTTGAATGAGGCGATGGATTTCTTTGCCTGTGTAACCACAGGCTTTTGCCCCGAAATTGCTGTTAAATCCTTTTCAGCTGATTCAAGTGCCTTAGGGTCCCGTATTGCCTCTCCCAAACCGATGCTCAAGACAATCTTCTCTAACTTAGGCACTTGCATCATATTGCTGTAACCAAATTTTTCCTTAAGCTGCGGAACTACTTCCTTCAGGTATTTTTCCCTTAGTCGAGCCATGTTTAGTATATTAATCAATCACCTCATTACAAGAACGGCAAATTCGCACTTTCCTACCATCATCTAGAAAGCGAAAACCAACCCGCACCGGTTTACCACATTTATCGCAAAGTAACATTACATTGGAACAATGGAACGGAGCTTCAAGCTCTATTATTCCCCCCTGTCGAGCTGAACGTTGGGTTTTAGAATGACGCTTAATCAGATTGACTCCTTCCACTACAACTTTATTCTCCTCAGGAAGAACTTTGCGAACTTTCCCTTTTGCACCTTTCCCTTTGCCAGCAATAACAACAATAGTATCGTTTTTTCTTATCTTCATCTTATACAACCTCTGGAGCTAACGAAATTATTTTAGCGAAGTTCTTATCTCGAAGCTCTCTGGCCACCGGACCGAAGATACGGCTTCCTTTGGGATTATTCTTATCGCCAAGAATTACTGCAGCATTCTCATCAAACTTAATATAAGAGCCATCTATACGACGGTAAGGTTTAGCCACACGAACAATCACAGCTCGTACTATTTCGCCTTTTTTCACCATACCATGCGGTATAGCTCGTTTCACCGAAGCTACAATAACATCACCAATGTGAGCATACCTTCTTCTAGTGCCACCAGGCACATTGATACACATGATCTGCCTAGCTCCTGTATTATCAGCTACTTTAACTCTGGTGTTGGTTTGAATCATCTACTTGTACCCCTCTTGGTCTCGATACGAGCTCTGTCACTCGCCATCTTTTTCCCTTAGACAGCGGGCGTGTCTCCATGATCTTTACCTTGTCTCCAATCTTAAAAGCATTATTTTCGTCATGAACTTTGTAGTTTTTCATACGTCTTACCAGTTTCTTATATAGTCGATGTGGTCTCACCGTCTGTACAGCTACCACAACGGTTTTATTCATTTTGTCACCCACCACTACTCCACTCCTAATTTTTCTTTTTCCTAACCGACTCGTCATATGCCAAGTTCTCTTTCTCGAAGAATGGTCTTAAGTCTGCTAATCTGCTTCCTAACTCGAGGGATCTCACGGTGATTGCCAAGCTGCCGAGTGGCTAGACGGAAACGAAGATTAAAGAGCTCTTCATGAGCCTCTTCCAATTGCTTTAACACTTCTTCATTGCTAAGAGCACGAATTTCACTAGCCTTCAACTTTCGCCTCTCCCTTTGTAATAAAGCTGGTAGCAATGGGTAGCTTGTAAGAAGCAAAATGCATTGCTTCGCTAGCTAAGTTTTCGCTTATGCCCCCCAGCTCAAAAATAACCTTACCTCTCTTAATCACAGCTACCCAGTGGTCAGGAGAACCTTTGCCTCCTCCCATCCTTGTCTCTGCCGGCTTCTTGGTTACCACCTTATCTGGGAAAATACGTAGCCATAATTTGCCACCGCGTCGTATATATCGCACCAAAACACGCCTCGCAGCCTCTATCTGCCTTGCTGTTAGCCAGGCAGACTCCTCAGACCGCAACCCAAAATCACCAAAGACCACAGTATTACCACTAGTGGCTTTCCCTCTCAAGTGGCCTCTATGGACTTTACGATATTTAACCCGTTTCGGTTGTAACACTCTCTTTCATCACCTCCTTAGGAATGTCGCCTCTATAGATCCATGTCTTGACTCCGATACGCCCCATCGCTGTACGAGCTTCAACAAAACCATAGCTTATATCAGCAGATAACTTATGCAACGGCATCTGCCCTTGATGCAAAGTTTCAGATCGAGCGATCTCTCTTCCACCAAGCCTACCACTACATTTTATCTTTATCCCTTTTGCACCTGCCTCTAAAGTTCTAAAAGCTGCCTGTTTCATTACCCGGCGGAATGGAATTCTGTTTTCAATACGTTCAGCTATACTTTGAGCTACAGGATAAGCTTCAAGCTCCGGACGCTCAACTTCTCGAATGGTCAATTTTACTTCCCCACTGCTAATTCCCTGCAATTCTTTCTTTAATCTTTCTATATTTTGTCCCCCTCTACCAATCAAGATACCTGGGTGAACGGCATAAATGGTTAAATATATCTCGTCCCCAAGCCGCTCGACTTCCACCAAAGAAATACCGCTATCACGGCATCTTTGTGCTATAACCTTGCGTAATCTTAAATCCTCCTGCAAGAAACGGCCATAGTCCTTTTTAGCAAACCACTTAGCCTCCCAGCCTCGACTAATGCCCAGCCTGAAACCACGCGGGTCAACTTTTTGTCCCAAGGTTAACTTTCCTCCTCTGCAATAAACACTGTAATATGGCTGGCCTGTTTTAAAATGGGGTTCACTCGCCCTCTCGCCTGTGGGCGAAACCTCTTCAAAGTATGCCCTTTATCACAAAAAATTTCACTAACCCTGAGGCCAGCAGGAGACATTTCAAAATTATTTTCAGCACTAGCTGCCGCTGATTTAATCAGCTTAGCTACGGCCTTAGCTGCCGGGGTAGGTAGAAAACTAAGAATTATTAATGCCTCATCAATTTTTCTACCTCTAACTATATCCGTTACCAAACGAACCTTTTGGGGTGAGATACCAACGTCTCTAGCTACAGCTTTTACCTTCATTCAGTTACTTCCTCGCCTGTACGGTTACTTTAGCCCTCGTAATATGCCCTCTGAATATTCTGGTAGGAGCAAATTCTGCCAACTTATGTCCAACCATGCCTTCAGTAACAAAAATAGGTACGTGTCGTCGCCCATTATGAACAGCAATAGTGTGCCCTATCATTTGAGGAAGGACGGTGGAAGCGCGAGACCAGGTTTTTATTACCGTCTTCTCCCCCGAATTATTGAGCAACTCTATTTTCTTAAGCAATTTAGCATCGCAATAAGGACCTTTTTTACGTGACCTCGACATTTCACTTCCTTCGTTTAATAATCATTTTGTCCGATCTCTTGCTGCGCCGTGTTTTTCGCCCCAGCGCTGGCTTTCCCCAAGGTGTTTTAGGAGGCATCCCTCGAGGGGTTCTACCCTCACCTCCTCCATGAGGATGGTCTCTCGGAGTCATAGCAGAACCACGAACTGAGGGTCGGAACCCCAACCATCTCCGACACCCTGCCTTACCCAGTATCAAATTCTCATGCTCAATGTTACCTACTTGTCCAACAGTAGCCCAACATCTATGATGAAATTTCCGTAATTCACCTGAGGGCAACCGAAGCGAGACATATTTATCTTCCTTGCTCAATATCTGAGCAGCCGTCCCAGCACTGTGAACAAGCTGACCACCTCTGCCGGGCTCAATTTCAATATTATGGATTAATGTGCCTACAGGAATCAAACCAATAGGTAAGGCGTTTCCTAGCCTTATGTCAACTTCTTCTCCCGCCTCCACAACGTCCCCTACCTGAAGACCTAAGGGAGCAAGAATATAACGTTTTTCTCCATCAACATAATAAATCAATGCGATCCTAGCCGAACGATTAGGATCATATTCAATGGCAGCCACTTTGCCAGGAACGCCAGCTTTATCCCTCTTGAAATCGATGATTCTAAGCTTTCGTTTAGCCCCACCACCACGGTGACGTACTGTTACTACACCGCGACTATTCCGTCCCCCTTTCTTCCTCAATGGTAACAGCAATGATTTTTCAGGAACTGTCTTAGTTATTTCCTTAAAACTAGCTTTGACCATCCCTCTCCGACCAGGAGAAGTTGGCTTGTAACTTTTTAATGCCATAAACAAACCATCCTCAATTTGTGTCTATGGATGTTTCCTCCGCCATCGAGTTTTCTTAAGGAGCTTCCGATGATGATGTTTGGACATCTTCTTTTTTCTCCACTTTACTACCGAGCCCACAATTAACTCCGCTTAAACACCTTCAAAGAAACTAATCTTATCACCTGGTCCCAGAGTAATTACTGCCTTTTTCCATGGTGAACTTGTCACTTCTCTCCTGCCCATTCTCTTCGTCTTCCCAGGAATGGTTATCACGTTTACTTTAGACACCTTTACTTTAAACGCCAGCTCAACTGC
>CAZYNG010000011.1:0-7594 GCA_964648615.1 uncultured Dehalococcoidales bacterium
TCATAAACATATAAATATGACCCACCTATCTGAAACAGATCACCACCGTTATGCCCTTCCCACAGGGTATTTACTTCCCATTCTCTGGAGGCAATAATAAAGAACCCATGGATATACAAGAACAAAAAAACATACTGAGAAGGGAATTGCTTCAAAAAATACGCTCATACTCTCCAGAGGAGTTAGCGAGGAGGAGTAAGAATGTCGCCCAAAATTTGAAAAACTTACCACAGTATAAGCAGGCAAACTGTATTATGTTTTACTACCCGTTAGAAACCGAGGTAAATCTTCTGGGAATAATCAGGGGAGCTTTAAGACAAAAGCGAGTCTGTTTTCCCGTAATAGACCTGGAAAATGGTGATTTGATTCCCTATGAGATAAATGATTTAAATAAGGATTTTGCCACAGGGCCATGGGGAATTACGCAGCCCAGTGAGGAGAGAGCACGAAAGACGGAACTTCAAGATATAGACCTGGTGGTGGTTCCCGGGGTAGCATTTGACAAGACAAAAAATAGATTGGGCAGGGGGAAAGGTTTCTACGACAAATTTCTGCAAAAACTGGGCGAAAAAACGGCCAATGTGGGGGTCGCTTTCGATTTCCAGGTTATTAGACACGTCCCATCATATCCCCACAAGTATGAAAAGGTGGACGCCCTCGTAACCGAAAGCTTCTGTATCTAGCCTACCTGATGCAGCAAGCATGCCACCGGGACAAATATCTCATATTCAGCGGATTGTCTCTTATTACCAGATGCCACGGGTAATTGAGTTTAGAGACACCTTGCCTAAGAGTCTCATAGGCAAGGTCTTAAGAAGGGTATTAAGGGAAGAAGAGGCCAAAAAAGCTAAGTGAATATCCTGAGAACTCTACGACTATAAATTTAAGGTGTAGTTATTATAAAGGCACTTAAATTAACGGTGTAATTTTATCTCACAGATAACCAGCAATAATAAGTTTTTCAATTTCAGTGGTCCCTGCCCCGATAGGAAATGCTTTCGCATCTCGCATATACCGCTCCACTGGAAAATCTTTCATATAACCATAGCCTCCGTGGATCTGTATCGCCTCTCCTGTAACTCTGACTACCATCTCGCAGGCATAAAATTTTGCCTGCGAAGCCAGCATCCTTGCTTCCCTAAAATTACCTTGATCCCAATAAGTTAAGCCCTTATATGTCAGCAGTCGAGCAGCCTCAATCTCCACCAACATCGTAGCAAGCTTATCCTGTATCATTTGGAAGTTAAAAACAGGCTGACCAAATTGCTGCCTTTCTTTGGCATATTTAAGAGATGCATCAAAAGCAGCCTGGGCAATACCTATGGCAAGAGAGCTCCACATAAGCCTTTCCACATCAAGTCCAGAAAACATTTGCTTTACCCCCTTTCCCTCAACACCACCTAAAAGATTAGCCTCCGGAACATGGCAATCTTCCAAGATGATCTCCCCGGTTGGGGAAGAGCGGAGGCCCATCTTTGAGAACTCTCTACCTACATGATAACCAGGAAAATCCTTCTCTACTATAAAGGTGCATAGCCCTTTCGCTCCAAGAGATGGGTCGAGAGTTGCGTATATAACAGCTATATTTGCAATAGGCGCATTGGATATAAACGTCTTGGTGCCGTTTAGGATATATTCATCCCCTACCTTACGAGCCCTTGTCTTAAGGGATACAGCGTCTGATCCGTACTCTGGTTCTGTTAGCCCCATGCAACCTCTTTTTTCACCGCTCGCTAGAATCGGTAGATATTTCCTTTTCTGTTCTTCCGTGCCATTACGAGCAATGTTATTGCCACAAAGTAGACCATGCGCCCCGTAAACCACACCCACACCAGCATCCACCTTGGCTAGTTCTTCTGCCATGAGCCCAAGGGAAATATAATCAGTAAGTGTCCCACCATACTCAGGAGGTATCCCCATACCCAAAAAACCTAAAGACTTTGCCTTTTCCCACAGGTCCTCTACAAACTTTTCTTCTCGATCCATCTCCTCGACCAGAGGACCTATTTCCCTTTCACAGAACTCCCGAACCATTTCCCTGAGCATCTTCTGCTCTTCAGTTAAATCAAAATTCACGCTTAAACCTCCTTATGCTACGAAATATAGTAGCCTAACTTCTATGGGTATTCAATTCCCTCCAAGATTCATTTTAGCCAAACAAGAACTCAAATCACCGGAAGCGCGGCTTTTTAGGCACCGCCAACAAGAAAAGAACGTAGGCATAACCCGTCATATAAATAGCTAGATATTTCTCCATTTACTATGCTAACATTTCATCTCAACCCATGTTCAGTTGGAGAATTGGCGAAGCAGGTTGTAATTTCACAGAACAAAATTGGAAGGAGGGAAAACTATGCGAAAGGTTGGAATCGTTGAAGTAGCCCAAAGCTCGGGTGTTGAGTCGCCCCTGAGCCTGATGGAGTTCACATATAAGCCGGTAAAAGAACTCCTTGACAAGGTGGGGATGAGGAGAGACGAAGTGGACATGTATATACTGGCGGCAACAGACGTTTTTCATAGTGGCATGTCCTGCGCTAATGCCTTTGACTGGGATGCTGGTGGTGCATTCATGAAACCGGCCTCGCGCGAGGAGGGAGATGCTATCACAGCGTTTGTTTATGGCTGTATGCCCATTATGGAAGGCAGATATGATACGGTGCTAGTTGTGGGGCTCATCAAGGGATCTGAGAATCCAGAGAATGATACGCTAACAAGTTTTGTTGCCGATCCATTTTACTCAAGACCCGTTGGTATCCAGGAGACCACCGCAGCAGCCATGCAGATGAGGCTTTATCTGCAACGCTATGGGATTACCGAAGAGCAATGTGCCAAGGTCGTGGTAAAGAATCTAGGCAACGCCTTGTTTAATCCCTATACTCATATAAAGAAGAGGGTTAGTGTTGACGATGTTCTCAATTCAGAGAGAATCTGTGACCCTTTAAAGGCTATGGAGTGTGCCCCTAAGTCAGAGGGTGTCTGTGCTATGCTCCTGGCCTCTGAGGAAAAAGCCAAGAAGTTAACCGATAAACCTGTCTGGTTTAAAGGTTGGGGCTCCTCTATGGACACTTTTTACCTTGGAGACAGAGATTTGCTGGATACCCAGCTAAAGACGGCAGCAGCAAGTGCCTATAAGATGTCAGGAATCAGCAATCCGCGGAAGGAAATCGATGTAGCGGAGATATGCGAACCTTATGCTTTCCAGGAGCTTTTGTGGTGTGAGCAATTAGGATTCTGTGCTCAAGGACAGGGTGGCAAATTAATAGACAGTGGTGTTACACAGATAACCGGAGCTCTGCCCGTTAATCCTTCTGGTGGTGTTTTAGCGATGAATCCCTATGTGGCGAGAGGGCTTTACCGCGTTGCTGAAGCTACTTTGCAAATCAAGGGCAAGGCTGGGGAGCACCAGGTAGACGGAAAGGTGAATACCGCTTTAGCCCATTCAACATATGGCTTTTGTGGACAGTGGCAGGGAGTGGTAATTTTAGGAGGTTAGACGGTAATAAAACTCGTGAGAGGAGGTTTGAATTAAATGGCGGAACAAAAAGAGAAACCAAGAAAGGTTGCTGCTATGGGAATGGTCCCATATGAAATGGCCCTAGGACCCACATGGACCAGGTTTTTTGAAGGCTTTAAAGAAAAGAAGATACTTGGCACCAAGTGTAAGAAATGCGGTAGGGTCCTTGTTCCGGCAAGGCCATTTTGCCCCCGATGCTTCGAACCTATGGAGGAGTGGGTTGAGGTCGCTCAGGAAGGAACTGTAGTTACCTGGAGTTATGTCAACTATACTTATTTTGGAGTGACTCCGGATATGATCCCACTAATAGGAGCTACCATAAAGCTGGATGGAGTTGATTGCGCCACGGGGATGTGGACTCAAATTGGCGGGTTTGATATAAAGGATTTTGAGTTGGTGACTAAGAAAGTAAAGGTTGGAGCTAAGGTTAGGGCTGTATGGCGCAGGAAGAGGCAAGGCAATTTCCGGGATATAGATTACTGGAAAATAATTGAGTAACAGAGAGGAGGTGATAAGACATGGGAAGAGCAGTTGCAGTTGTTGGAACAGGTCAAACGAAGCATGGTAGAAGAGATGATTTAAGTTATCCCGATTTGGTCAGAGAGGCAGTGAAGAAGGTATTTGAGGATGCGGGAATAACTCTCAACGATGTGGATGGTGTCGTTTATGGCAGCATGCCCTCTATGATGGAGGGGGTTGCCTACAACCATTTTTACTTTGCTGATGCCCTGCGTGTAGTGGGTAAGCCATTATTGAGGACGGAGACCTGCGGTTCTACCGGGCAATCTGTAGCCCACACAGCTATTCACTGGGTTGCCTCGGGAATGGCGGATGTTGTCTTGGCTATTGCTTCGGAGAAAGAGAATGAGGGCGATGCACAAGCAACTATGATGACAATACTTGAACCATTCCTGCAGGTGGTGATCGGTGGTGCTCCCCTAGCCTTCTCGTTACAATCCCGCGAGTGGATGGGATATTACCATATTGATGATGCTAAGGCCAGAGAAGCTGCATCAATAGTATCGGTAGATTCCCACGATGGTGGCCTTGCTAATCCCTTTGCCCACATCAGAGTGAAGCTCAGTAAAGAAGATGTTACGACCGCCCCGATCATTACCTATCCCGTTCGATTTTATGATGTTTGTCCTATATCGGATGGCGCTTGTGCTGTGATCTTCGCCTCGGAGGAAAAGGCCAAGAAAATTTGTAAAAAGCCTGCCTGGGTTAAAGGGCTAGGCTTCAGAGGCGAAGAATATTTTATTGGTGATAGTAATAAGGCGGTGTGGCAAAGTACCATTGAGGCATCTAAGGAAGCTTATAAGGAGGCAGGTATCACTAACCCTCTAAAGGAGCTAGATGTAGCCGAGGTATATAATCCTTTTAGTTACCAGGAATTGATGTTCTTGGAGTGTTTGGGGTTGTGTCCTCCCGGAGAGTCTCCTGACTATGTAATTAAAGGTACATTTTCGCCCGGTGGTGAGCTTCCCTGTGACCCCTCAGGTGGTGTTCTTTGTACCAATCCCATTGGTGCTGCTGGGCTTATCAGGGTAGCTGAGGCAGCATTGCAAGTTACTGGCAAGGCTGGAGAACATCAAGTTGAAGGTGCCAAATTAGCCCTCTCCCATGCCATGGGAGGTGCCGAGCAGTTTAACGGAATAACGATAATTGGCTCAGAATTATAGGAAAGGAGGACTTAAATGGCAGAGAAGTATAAAGTAGATAAAGACCTCATTAGGCTCGAGATAAAGGATTTTGCGTTCCCCGAAAAGGAATATAGGACAAGTAGACATGACACGGTCCTTCCCTATAATTGGGCTCTGGGACCAACGTGGACTAGGTTCTTTGATGGCTTGAAGGAGGAGAAAATACTTGGCACCAGATGCAAAAAGTGCAATAAAGTTCTCGTTCCGGCAAGGACATTTTGCCCCATTTGTTATGAAGATATGGAGGAATGGGTTGAGCTTCCCCAGGAAGGCAGTGTGGAGACATGGTGTCTTGTTAACTATAAATATTACGGGCAAATCAAGAAACCTCCATATATAATAGCGCAAATACGCCTGGATAAAGCCGATTGTAGCCTGACGCATTTTATTGGCGGACTTAACTTATCTGACCCTGACAAGGTGAGAAACAAAATGAAAACTGTGTCAAGGGTCAAGGCCGTATGGAATAAAGAGAAACATGCTGATATCTATGATATCGCTTACTTCAAGCCTGTTTAAGTAACGCACGGGGTTGATTGCTCCTGCTAAAGGAGAGGAAACATAGATATGTGGAAGGGCAAGAAATATTTCGATGATTTTGAAATTGGTGACAAATTGGGGCCAACGAGGGCAAGAACGGTCACTGAGACTGATATTGTGAATTTTGCTTCTCTGACTGGCGATTGGTTTCAGCTTCACACGGATGTGGAATTTGCCAACAAGAGCATGTTTGGGGAGAGGATAGCTCATGGAATGCTGGTGCTCTCTATAGCCTCGGCGCTGGCACCCCCCTATGACCTGGCGTTTCTTGCTTTTTACGGCATAGATAGGGTTAGATTTACTGCACCGGTGAAGATCGGTGACACGATTCATGTAGAAGCAGAAGTAATTGACAAAAAGGAAAGGGAAGGAAATAGCGGCACTGTCACCTTGAGATCCTATGTTAAAAACCAAAGGGATGAAAATGTGACTGTTTGGGATGCCAAGGTGTTACTTGCCAAGCCTGAAAAGGCAGCTTGAATCTATTATGGTAGAACACCATTCATGTTTTGAGACACCGAGTTGACCTTCAATCACAGGAGGTGGCGATGGATTTTAGTTTTACCGAGGAAGAGGAAGCATTCAGGAAGGAGGTTCACGATTGGATTAAGAAGGAGACACCACAGCGATGGTTCGAACTTGATCCGTTGTTCTGGGAGGAGACTGATGAGTCCTGGGCTATTTCTCGTGAGTTCCAGCAAAAATTGGGGCGGAAAGGTTGGTTAGCACCAGCATACCCTAAGCAATATGGCGGCTCAGACATGAGCCACATGAAGCGGCTCATCCTTGCCGAAGAACTAGGCTACAATAAGGCACCAGTAGGCATAGAAATGGAGATCGCAGTAAATTGGGTAGGACCTGACCTCCTGCTCTTTGGAAGTGAAGAGCAGAAGCAAAAGTATGCTACTGGCATAGCGAAGGGTGATTTGGTAATTTGCCTCGGCTATAGCGAGCCCAACGCTGGTTCCGACCTCGCCTCGCTGCAAACCACCGCTGTACAGGAAAATGATGAATTTGTAATCAATGGCAATAAGATCTGGACCAGCTACGCCCATTATGCTGACTATTGCTGGCTTGCCGCCAGAACTGACCCCAATGCCCCCAGAAAATATGATGGAATCAGCATGTTTGTTGTTGATATGAAGACCCCTGGAATCACGATACATCCCTTGATAAATCTCATGAATCGTCACTCATTCAACGAGGTTTTCTTTGATAATGTACGCATCCCCAAAGAAAACCTGGTAGGGAAGAAAAACAATGGCTGGTATGAACTGATGATAGCCCTGGATTCCGAGCGCTCTCTCATCGGCACGGCCGCAACACTTCAACGACTTTTAGAAGACCTACTGGAATATGCCAAGGAAAGGAAGTGCCATAAAGACCCTATAATTCGACAGAAGTTAGCAGAAATGGCAGTGGAGATTGAAGTCAGCCGCATGATGTGTTATCGCATTGCCTGGATGTTCAGTAGGGACCTCCACCCTAGCTATGAATCTTCCATGTCACTGGTATTTACTAGCGAGCTATTAAGACGTCTAGCGGACGTAGGAATGGATATTGCTGGACCTTATGGGCAACTGGAGAGAGATTCTAAATGGGCTGTTCTCCAGGGCAGGATAGAAAGGTTGTGTCTAAACTGCCTCTCCATAGGAGTTGGTGGTGGCAGCAACGAGATCCAACGCAACATTATCGCTCAAAGGGGATTGGGATTACCCCGGAAGTAGTCAAGCATGTAGAAAATGGCTTAGGCGAGCATAAAATAGGGGGTAAGAGAATGGATATTGGTTTAAGCGAAGAGCAGGAGATATTGAAGGCATCAGTGCGTGATTTTCTC
>CAZYNG010000011.1:7694-12376 GCA_964648615.1 uncultured Dehalococcoidales bacterium
TGTCTCGGATTGCCAGGGGAGAGCTAATTCTCACCATGGCATTGACTGAGCCTTCTGCCAGCTATGATGCATCCTCTATCACAGTCAAAGCTTCCCCTCGGAATGGTGACTATAGCATCAATGGCACTAAGCTTTTTGTTACTGATGCTAATGTCGCGGATTACCTCCTATGCGTGGCTAGGACAAAGGAGACAGCAAACCCCAAGATGGGCATCACTATTTTTGTGGTTGATGCCAAAAACCCGGGGATCAAATGCACTCTCCTTAAGACGCTGGCACGTGACAAACAGAATGAGGTTGTCTTTGATAATGTAAGTGTACCGAAGGAGAGTATATTAGGTGATGTGGACCAGGGCTGGCCTGTGATACAGGATACTTTGGAGAAGGCTGCTGTAGCCAAGTGTGCTGAGATGGTTGGTGGTGCTCAAGCTACATTAGAGATGGCTGTTAACTATGCTAAGGAAAGGATTCAATTTAATCGCCCTATCGGTACTTTTCAGGCTGTTCAGCATTACTGTGCCAACATGGTGGCAGATGTTGATGGTGCACGGTACATCACCTATAAGGCAGCTTGGGAACTCAATGAAGGTCTTCCTGCCACCAAGAGTGTGGCTATAGCCAAGGCCTGGGTAGGTGATGCTTATCAACGAGTAACTATCTTGGGACATCAGATCTTTGGGGGGATTGGTTTCACCATGGATCATGATATGCATCTCTACTACAGGAGGGCGAAGGCAGGAGCGATGGCCTTTGGCAATAGCAACTTCCATCGCGAAGTTGTAGCTAAGGAATTAGGTCTTTAGCTTATTGTACTAATCTACCTTTTCTACTCTGCTGCAACCTAACCTCACTTCCTCATCTTAGCGATAAATAGACCGCATACTATTCCCTTTCGATTACGTTTTAGGTTTCAATCCGAAGGTTTCCCTATCCTAACGGCGAGGTATATAATTACAGCAACTTCATGCCGCCACAGGTTAGCTATCGAATGAAATTTGAGAATGTGCAGGAAACTAGACAATGAAACCATCGAAGAACTCTTTCAAGGGAAAAAGCTGTGGCTTCGGGACAACAAGAGGTATTTTGCTGATTTTGAAGTTGGTGATAAGTTCGGCCACCCAGGGCGAGGACGGCCATTGAGACTGATATTTAAATTTTGCTCCTCCAGCGAGGATTGGTTTTAACTTTACACCGATGTAGAATTTACCAGAGAAAACATGGATGAGAAAGAAATCAACAAATTGAAAACGGACATAGTAGAAGCCGGTAAGAAAATGTTGCATAAAGGTCTTGTAATTGGCACGTCGGGGAATATTAGCATTAGAATTTCAGGCGAAGATAAAATCCTAATTACTCCAAGCAGTGTAGAATACGATAAGATTGGGATTGATGATATTTTGGTAGTGGATTTGGAAAAGAATGTCCTGGACGGAGAACGAAGTCCATCTGTGGAAACTGATATGCATATCGGGATTTACACAACTAGACCAGATATTGGGACGATAGTTCATACCCATTCCGTATACGCCACTGCAATTGCATCATTGGGAAAAACAATTCCACCTTTCCTCGATGAGATGGTGCTTATGATTGGTGGTGAGATAGAAGTCGCAGAGTACGGTATGCCAGGTAGCAAGGAATTAGCACAAAATGCAGTAAGAGCCCTGGGGAAAAAGAATGCAGTTCTTTTAGCAAATCATGGCTCTTTGTGTTGTGGGAAAAATCTGGAAAAGGCATTTGAGACCGCTGAGTTGGTTGAAAGAGTAGCAAAAATATTCATACTGTCTTCACTCCTTGGCAAACCGAAAAGTCTTCCACAGGAAGCTCTAGAATTGGAGCAGAAAATATTTGAAATGATGACCAAATAGATTTTCGAATAAATAGACGATTGGCTATCTTACTATCGTTTTGGCTCCACCCCGCAAAGCAGCACACACGGCCATAGCAATACTACACAGCCCTTGACCTAACTTGCGTTATAAGGGCAAAACAATAAAAATGCTTGGGAGGAATCTTGACAAAGACAAAAACTAGCTGGGGAAACTTTCCCCAAATTAGATAACACAACCGAGAATATATTGGTGAGCTTATGGCAGAGATTATCCTGGTAAGGCATGGCGAAACTGAGTGGAATGTAGCTGAAACATATAGGGGAAGGGCTGATGTAGCTCTAGATGAGGCGGGTATTAGACAAGCAAGGTTGCTGGGCAAGTATCTGGGGCGATTGAAGCTAGATGCTATTTATTCCAGCCCGCTCAGACGGGCATTGGATACGGCAAATATTGTGGCTCAATACCAAGATGTTACCGTACAAGTTACCCATGGCCTTATAGATTTCGACTACGGGGAGTGGCAAGGCTTACCTAAACAAAAAGTGGCAATGTTATATCCAGACCTTCATAATGAGTGGCAAGCTAATCCACATCTGGTAAGGATGCCCGGCGGAGAGAATCTGGATGATGTGGCGAAAAGAGCCCTCGGTGTAGTTAGTGAGGTAGTCTCTAAATACGAAGGGAGTACAGTACTAGTCTCGCATCGTGTGGTGAATAAAGTTTTGATATGCTCGCTCTTGGGACTGGATAGTTCACACTTTTGGCATATCAAGCAAGATGTGGGTGGAATCACAAATTTTGACTATGTAGACGGCCGCTTCATCCTGACCAAACATAATGACACTTCGTATTTGAAAGGAATGCAGAAAGCGCTAAGCGATTTCTGAGGACAGCATACACCCTGAATTATCGCTAAATAAGGCTTATTACGATGGTTTGAGGATCGTTGCTAGTCCTAAAGATATCTTCCCAAGCTGGAATCTCTTAGAATATATGTGATTCATACGCGACTACTATAGTGGTCCGCTACCTTAGGTGTTAGAATTAATCAGAGGTTAAAAGCCAATGAAGATAGCTATTTCAGGGAAAGGGGGTGTAGGGAAGACCACCTTAGCGGCGCTCTTAGCTATGGCTTATGCAGAGAACGGCTATAGGGTTATTGTAGCTGACGCCGACCCGGACGGCAACATGGCTTCGGCCTTAGGCATTCCGCCAGAATTAGCCGCGCAGATCACTCCTATTGTCGAAATGGGAGACCTAATCTATGAGCGCACTGGAGCACAGCCAGGTACTATTGGCAGCTTCTTCCAGCTAAATCCCAAGGTTGATGACATTCCCGACCGCTTCTCTATGGAGTGGGAAGGAATTAGACTTCTGGTTATGGGGACGATCAAGGGTCCGCTGGCGGGCTGCGTTTGTCCCGAGAGCGCTATGCTGAAAGCTTTGCTCAGCCACCTCATCCTCGGGCGGGATGAGCTGCTGATTCTGGACATGGATGCTGGAGTAGAACATCTGGGGCGAGGGACAGCTCAAGGAGTGGATGCCTTCATAATTGTGGTTGAACCGGGGCAGCGCAGCTTTCAGACGGCTCGAACAGTTGAAAAATACGCCTCAAGTCTAGGGGTAAGCCATTGCTTCATAGTTGGTTCTAAGACGAATAATGAGTCAGCACGCCAATTCATCAAGGAGAACCTGCCCGATTACCAGATTCTAGGCTTCGTGGATTTCGACCCTGATTTGCTCTATGCCGATGTTCAGGGCTTTAATGTCTACCAGTCAGCGCCAAAGAGCGCCGAGGAAGCCCGGCAGATAAGGAGCAAGTTGGAGGAATTTTTTGAGAGTAAGCAAGAGAAAGGGATTGGGGAAACCTCTATCTGAAATGACACCCTTATTGGGAAAAATAGGGTAAGCCTTTGATTAACTTCCAGACGATAGTTGCACAAAGATCCCTTATATCTTCAGCGGATAGGTAATCAGAAATGTTGCTATCGAAAATTATGCTGCCCCTAGGAGGAAACTCATCATCACCTCTCCACAAAGCTATAGTTACAGGCACTCTAGGGAAAGCATTGATGGTCACGGATACATCACCATAACCTGCTTTACGGCCTCCCAGCTTCGCGACAGAGGCCATTAGTAGTTCAGGCTCCTTGCCAAAATGGTTCAGAAGGGGCGTTATAGTCACTTGGGAAAACACTGGAAAATAGCTGGCACATCCTGGCAGTTGCTTGAAGGTGATTAATCTATTACTGGCTGGAGTGCCCTTTGCTGAAGTTAGATAGTGGAGTATCAGGATTTTGTCCTTTAGCGGCACTTCCTTGTCATCATCGTATAACGAAATTTCGCCATCAGGAAAGGTAACAAGATACCGCTGGTTTAAATACTCAACGATTATCTTGCTGGAATCCATGGATTGTGCACCAGTCTTACGGCATAGCTCTTCTACGTCCATACTTGCCAGTTGTTCACAAGCAAGTCTATAGGCAAGTTCATAAGCTTGCTCTCGAATATTAGGCAATGATGAATGGCGGCTTTCCATCTATAATGTAAGGCTGCGGGGATGACCCATTTTAGAATGATCCTTCAGTGGCTGCGGGATATAGAGCATGTCCAACCGCCCCACTTTCTTTAATCTTTCATAAATCTGAATCCAGGCGCAATCTCGTGTGGGGTCGACTTCGCATTTGCCATCACGATAGCCACCACAAGGACCATTAACCAATCCTTTAGAGCACCTTGTGATGGGACAGATTCCGCCAGTTTGATCGAGGATGCAATTTCCACAGCCAGAACACCGTTCAGTCCAGACGCCCTCCTCCATAGGCATTCCCATAAATAGGGTATCGAGCC
>CAZYNG010000012.1:0-11970 GCA_964648615.1 uncultured Dehalococcoidales bacterium
GTGCTTGAAACTCCCTGGCCAAACACGCCGGCGCTGGACGACTCACTGCCCTGTGATGAATGTACCTGCCGGGCTGAGGATTTTTGTTTTCGCTGGCGAATGCTGCCTTCGACTGAAAAATATGAGCTGTGGATAGCTCTGGATGAAGATTTCACCGCCATAATACACGAAGAGGTAAATATAACTCCGGACGCCCCATGCTCTCCCGCCTGGTGTCCATCATCCAGCTCAGTTCAGTTCATTTGCGGTGAGACTTATTTCTGGAAAGTAAGAAGTTGTGAAAGCACTGAAGGGGAACGCATTCGCAGTCGGTGGTCACCAACAATGAAATTCACCGTAAAGGAATGTTCGACAGAAGAAGGAGAGGTGTATCTTGCTCCTATATTGCTTGTCCCTGACATCGGCAGCAAAAACGTGCGACGTTCACCAACCTTCTCCTGGGAAGGATTCCCTCCCACCACTGAATATGAGTTTATCCTCGCCAGCGACGATGCTTTGACCCTGGTGATAGTGAACGAAAAAGTGTCCACTTCAACCTACCAATATAAAGGAAGTCTAGATTGGAACACCACTTATTATTGGCAGGTAAAGGCTATTGAACCTACGCTTAGTGAGCCAGCCCTGGGTGTCTTTACGGTAATGCCCGCTCCCGAACCAACAGCAGCAACACCACCAACACCTTCATGGATATGGGCTATCATCGGAATACTTGCCTTCCTGGATGTAGTAATTATCGCCTTTTGCTTGATTAAGCGATAAAATAAATCTAACACACTGCCTGATCCACCACTAAGCAGCATATCTTGAGGCTTACCTTAGTCCTTCTTGACAGCTTTAGAACTTATGTTAATAATTGCCTTGGAATGGATAATTATGCGCTGATCCCGTTAATTACCGCGATTATCTTTATCCCGCTATTGGTTATCCTGTTGGGCAGCCGACCATGGCAGAGGCGGCAAAAGCTTTTCTTTGCTTATCTCGTCACTGCCATGCTATGGAGCTTAAGCAGCTTCCTGTTTTACAGCGATATTCTCATTCAAAATGAATTGCTTCTTGCTAAAATCGCCCTCTGTTTGGGCATATTGATGGCAATCCAGCTTCATTACTTCTTGCGCTCCCTTTATCAAGGTCAAGACAGGATACCCTATGCTTATGTCATCTTAGCCGGCGCTATTGCTCTAGCAGCGCTGGGGTATATCCCGAAGAGTATCACGTTCACTGAGATCAGCGTCTCTGCCGAGTATGGCACTTGGCTTGCCCTACTCGTTATCATTGCTATCCTGCTTGGCAGGGATATTTATCTTCTGGCACGGAGACAGACGACGCTAGACGACCCACGAGAGCGCAATCAGATGAACTACCTATTTGCTAGCCTTGCTGTTCTATTCACCTCCTTTGTTGTAGGATTTACTCCCGCTGGGAGGGGGTATCCCCTCTTCTATATTGGGAACTTCGCCATGGCTGGCATCCTTACCTATGCGGTGGTAACACGCCAATTACTGGATATCAAGGTTGCCTTCCGCCGCGGGTTAGTATGGACAATCATGAGCTTTGGCGCTGTAGCAGCATACTTCCTTCTATTCTTCCTGTTCCATCTCATCTTTGACTTTGATATCACCATCAGCATTGTAGTAGCAGCCATAGCAGCTACAGCTTGGGTTGCTATGTTTGCTTACTGGATGCTTACCATTCTCCGCCCGGGAGTAGAACAAACCCTGACAGGAGAAAAATACGGCTACCGCCAGCAGTTGTTTAATCTCACCAGTAAAGCAGACACTGTTTCCACTCTAGAGGAATTAGGAAGCAACCTGATATCCTTGCTTTGTCAATCTGCGGAGTGCCGCCGAGCTTGTTTGCTTCTACCTAAATTTGAAGGAGGCGATTTCACCGCCACATTCAGCTACCCTCCAGTGAAAGATAACCCGATACAGAAGTTGAACTTGAAACAGGACGGCACTATTGCAAATTGGCTAAAGCAAGAAGCTCGTTTTATGTCCCGAGCAGACCTTGTTAAGTTGAACATTATGAACCAGAAGGAATATGAGGATATTCAATTGGCAAAGATAGAGATGCTTTTCCCTCTGATGAACCAAAACGGGCTTATTGCTATCCTTGCAATGGGGGAAAAGCAAGACGGTAAGCTTTACACTGTTGAAGATATTGAAATAATTGAGTCTGTTGCTTCCCGCATCGCTGCCATTATGGAAAGACAATATCTTTATGAACAATTGGAGGAAAGAGAGAAAGAGCTAAGTAGCATTAACCGTTTAACCAACATCGTAATCTCAAGCATGGATATTAAGGAGATATTTGAAGGTTTTTCTCAGCAGTTAAAGGAGGTCATTGCTATTGATTGGGCAGCAATCACCCTGGTTGAAAATGAACAACTTTGCTTTTCAGCGTTATCGGGCACTATCTCTTCACCATGGCAAACAGGGGAAAGGATACCACTGGAAGGAACAGGCACCCAATGGGTGCTCAAACAGGGAAAGAGCCTGTATCAGCCCGACCTGGGACAACACCGAATGTTTTGGACTGAAGAGAACCTGGTTAAAGGAGGGATTCACTCCGTTGTTTACTCGCCACTATTAGTAACGGGCAAGGGTATTGGCACCTTGATCGTCGCCAGTCTCCATCCCAATGCTTATAGTGCGAAACAGCTACAACTACTAGAACAACTTGCGTCACAAATTGCTGCACCCATCGAGAATTCCCGACTTTACACCCAGGCAGAAGAAAAGGCTCGCATCGATGACCTCACCGGATTATTCAATCGACGTCACTTTGAGGAAAGACTCGAAGACGAACTCGCACGGCATTCTCGTTATGGTGGCATTTTCTCCATGCTTATCCTTGACCTCGATTCTTTCAAGGCATATAACGATATTTACGGACATCTCGCAGGTGATAGGCTTTTAAGGCAAGTAGGCGAAATTATTAGGAATACCATCAGGAGCGCTGACCAGGCCTTTCGTTACGGCGGAGACGAGTTTACCATCATTTTACCAGAGACAACTATCGATGATGCCTATATGGTAGCGGAGCGGACTCGAAAAGAAATCGCTGCTGAAATGAAAGCCTTGAATATCATCCTGACTTGCAGTATTGGTCTGATCCATTATCCCACTAACGGAACAACATTCAATACCCTTATGGAGACAGCCGATGCCGCTTTATATTACGCCAAGACCAAAGGCGGAAACCAAAGCTATATCCATGCCAAAGTCCCGGCGCAACCACCAACCATGGTAAGACAGGAGACCGTGGGCATAAGCCTAAACGCTATTTACGCCTTAACCTCGGTAGTAGAGGCTAGAGACCATTATACCTATGGACATTCACGAAAAGTTAACCACTATGCTGTAGCTTTAGCCAAAGCCCTTGAGTTATCCAATGACGAGATAACTAAAATAAGCGCTTCTGCTTCACTCCACGATGTCGGTAAAATTGGCATCACCGATGACATACTTAATAAAAAGGGCAAGTTCACTGAAGATGACTGGAGAATAATTAAGGCCCACAGTAAACTCGGTGCTAGTATTGCAGGCAGCGTGCCTGGTTTAGTTCCTTGCATTCCCGCTATCCTCTACCACCATGAGCACTACGATGGCAGTGGTTATCCTGAAGGGCTCAAGGGCGATGAAATCCCTCGGGACGCCCGCATCCTGTCTATAGCTGATGCATTTGCCGCGATGACCTCAGTACGCCCATATCGCGGTGCTCTATCAGTTGAACAGGCTATCGAAGAGTTAGAACGCAACGCCGGTACGCAATTCGACCCCAAGTTACTAGAAGTTTTTATCAACGTTGTTAAATCTGAAGGCTTTGAAAAAGCAAAAGAAACAACAGAAACAAAAAACGGTTAAGACCTTGATAAAGAAGGTATCTCGCACTATCTCTGGAGTAACTCCGGTGGCAGTCATGGCAAAGCCCTTTCCTTGCCCTGGCAAGTGCGTTTATTGCCCAAGCTCTGTCTATGCTCCAAAGAGTTACACCGCGGAATCCCCGGCAGTACTCCGCGGCCGAAAATGTAACTTTGATGCTAGGAAACAAGTGGAATTTAGGCTAAATACCCTGACTGAGATGGGACACGCACTGGATAAAATAGAATTAATCATCATGGGCGGTACTTTTTTAGCTTACCCGCTGGATTACCAATACCAATTCATCAAAGATTGCTATGATGGCTTAAATGGTGTTTCCTCAGCCGACATGAAAGAAGCCCAGAAATTGAACGAGACTGCTGAATATCGTTGTGTAGGATTGTGCATCGAAACCAGACCGGACTTCTGCCAGGAGGAAGAGATAAAGCGGATGCTTGAATTTGGCACTACCAGAGTGGAACTGGGTGTACAAACATTAGATGACGAGATTCATCGCCTGACAAAAAGAGGACATGGAGTGGCAGAGGTTATTTCGGCGACAAAGCTATTGCGCGATTATGGCTTTAAAGTCTACTACCACTGGATGCCAGGATTACCCGGCTCAACCCCCGAGCATGATATGGAATTATCGCAGAAGTTGTTTGACGACGAATATTGTCGCCCCGATGGGCTTAAGCTTTACCCCACACTTGTAGTGACAGGTAGTGAACTGGAAAGCTGGTATCATGATAACCGTTACCAGCCTTATGAAGATGAACAGATGATAGATTTACTGGCTAATATCAAGAGTTTGCTCCCCAAATATGTCAGGGTTCCCAGGTTGATGCGGGATATTCCGAGCAAATTCATTATCGCTGGCTGCAGTGATTTAGCGCTCAGGGAAACCGTCAAAAAGAGGATGCGTGAACTTAACCTTCGCTGTCAATGCACCCGCTGCCGCGAATACGGACATCGCTTGAGAGACGGTTGGCTAGTCGGTGAACCACGGTTGACCAGGCTAGAGTATGATGCTTCTCACGGAAAGGAAATCTTCCTTTGCTATGAAGATGAAAATGAGACCTTGTTTGGCCTCTTAAGGCTGAGAGTAAGCCCTAAGCTACACAATGACAACGAAGCTCTCGTCAGGGAACTACATATATTTGGGACTGAAGTCCCTCTAGGAGAGAAAAAGGAGCAAGCTGCTCAACATCAAGGGTTGGGAAAAGAGCTGCTTCTAGAGGCAGAAAGGATTACTGCCACAGAATTTCACATCAAGAAACTGGCTATTTTGAGCGGCGTTGGAGTCAGAGATTATTATCGTTCGCTTGGCTATCACTCAGAAGGCAACTATATGGCCAAACGGTTAATCTAAAGTATACCGGTAAATTTTACTCCAAATCTTAATCATGCTTCCTCAAGGCAACACTTCATGTTACAATCAGTTCCCCGCATTGAACCTTTAACAAAGGAGAAAACAAGGATGCAGAAAGTAACTAAAGAAGAGCTTCTTGCCAAGGCAAAGAAACCTGCCGAGGATGCCATAAAATTGCACTCATTCTATCACGGTAAAATGCAAACAATGCCCAAATGCCAGGTTCGTGACGTCAACGATTTTGCAATTTACTATACCCCTGGTGTAGCTGAGCCCTGCCGAGCAATACAGGCAAATGAGGAAAGATTCAATGAGCTCACTAACAGATGGAATACCATAGCAGTGGTTTCCGACTGCACCAGAGTCCTTGGACTGGGAGATATTGGGCCTAAGGCAGGCTACCCGGTGATGGAAGGAAAGTGTCTGTTGTTCAAATATCTTGGCGGGGTGGATGCCGTGCCTATCTGTCTGGGCACCAAGGATCCCAATGACATTGTTCAGGCAGTAAAATGGCTCGAGCCATCGTTCGCTGGCATCAATCTGGAGGATATTTCTTACCCTAAGTGCTTTAGCATACTGGATAGGTGCCGGAGAGAGGTGGGAATTCCCGTATGGCACGATGATGTCCAGGGAACAGCTACGGTAATGCTGGCTGGATTAGTAAATGCTTTAAAGGTTGTAAACAAGAAAATAGGGGATTGTAAGATTGTCTTTAACGGGGCTGGGGCAGCTAATACCGGTAACTTCAGACTCCTTTGTGCTTACGGAGCTAAGCCTGAAAATAGCATAATGGTTGACAGCAAAGGCATACTTCACAAGGGAAGGAAAGACTTGGAACAAATAAAAGAACAGCGTGCTGATAAATGGAGATTCTGCGAAACTACCAATCCTGAGGGAAAAACCGGGGGGTTAACCGAGGCATTGGAAGGGGCTGATATCCTCATCTCTTATTCCAGGTCAGGTCCGGGAGTCACTACCGCCAGGCAAGTCAAGAGGATGGCAAAAGATGCGATATGTTTTGTTTGTGCTAACCCTGTTCCTGAAATCTGGCCCTGGGAAGCCAGGGAGGCGGGAGCCAGAATTGTGGCCACAGGCAGGTCGGATTTCCCTAACCAGATAAATAACTCCATAGGCTTCCCTGCTATTTTCCGTGGTGTCCTCGATGTGGAGGCAAAAACGATCACCGACGATATGTGCATTGTTGCTGCTGAATCACTGGCTAAATACGCTGAGGAGCAGGGCATAAACGAAGATTATATCGCCCCAACGATGGCAGAGACTGAGGCTTTTGTTCGCGAGGCAGTGGATGTAGGCATGGAAGCCCAAAAAGAGGGCATCGCCAGATTGAAAATCAGCCGTGATGCCCTTCGCAAGAAAAGCGAGACAATGATACTCAGCGCCAAGGTGCAAGCTGATACCTTAGTAAAGGCAGGTTGTATTGCCCCAGCAGTAACATAGCTGAGGAGGTGTCACGGCATTATGAGAGAAATCAAAACGGAGGATATTACCAGGACAACAGCCAATTTGTTCGAGCACTCCTGCCATTACCTGCCTCAAGATGTGTTAGCTGCTCTAAAGCAAGCTAGAGAAAAAGAAAAGTCAGAGGTAGCACGCGCTGTCCTGGATAAAATTCTGGAGAATGTCGAAATCGCCGCTAAACAACAGATTCCCTTATGTCAAGATACCGGCGCCGCTGTTGTCATGCTGGAACTAGGTCAGGAGATTCACATAAGCGGGGGCAATCTTTATACCGCGATAAATGAGGGAGTACGTCAGGGATATGCTAACGGTTATCTCCGTAAGTCCATAGTGCGTCAGCCTTTTTCAGAAAGGATAAATACCAAAGATAACACTCCCGCGATGATTTATACCGATATAGTCGCTGGTGATAAGCTCAAAATTACGGCGATGCCTAAAGGAGGCGGTAGCGAAAATATGAGCCGGCTGACAGTGCTGGCACCAGCACAGGGTCGCCAGGGAATTATAGATTTCGTGGTAAACCGAGTTGATGAAGCAGGCAGCAATCCCTGTCCCCCAGTAATCGTTGGCGTAGGAATAGGGGGAACCACGGAAAAAACGATGATGTTGGCTAAAAGAGCATTGCTGCGAAAAATTGGCGAGCCAAACCGGGATGTAGAGATTGCTGAGCTGGAAAAGGATATCCTGAAGCAAGTTAACAATCTCGGCATTGGAGCGATGGGATATGGAGGCACAATCACTGCTCTAGCTGTTCACATCGAAGCTTTTCCCTGTCATATTGCCAGCTTGCCCGTCGCGGTTAATTTGCAATGCTGGTGTGCCCGCCATGAACAAGCAGCCCTTTAATTGGAGGCAAGGATGGCTGACGCAACCACAGTAAAGGAAAAGGCAGAACAGGAAGTCAGAATGGTTGATATCTATGTAACGGGTAAGCGTTATAAGGTTCCCGAAGGCCTTACCATCCAAACGGCATTAGAATATTGCGGCTACAACATCATCCGAAGTTGCGGGTGCCGTGCTGGATTTTGTGGCGCTTGTAGCACCATCTACAATTTCACACATGACCCCACAATACGATATGGGCTTGCCTGCCAGACATGTGTAGAGCAAAATATGGTTATAACGCAAATTCCCTTCTTCCCCGCTGCTCAAGCTCTTTACAACCTCGAAGATTTAAAGCCTGAAGAGGGGGAGAACAAGTTACTAACGCTCTACCCCGATATCATCACCTGCTTTGGGTGCAACAACTGCACCAAGACATGTCCCCAGGATCTCGAGGTAATGGAGTTCATATCCGATGCCATAAGAGGTGATACCGAGAAAGTTTATCAGAAGTCCTTCGATTGCTTGATGTGTGGCTTATGTGCTGCTCGGTGTCCCCAGGGATTGCAACCTTATAATATTGCTCTGGCAGCGCGGCGTTTGAGAGGGGCTCACCTCACCACCAGATCTCAGCATAATGTAGATAGAATAAAGGAGATAGAGAAGGGTAAATTTGACGCCGCGATAGAGAAACTAAAGAAAGCTGACGAAGCTGAGTTGCGCCGCAAGTATGCTGCCCGGGAAATAGAGCCTGCCCTATAAGAAAGTGGATGGAGGTTAATTAACATCATGCCATATCCGGCTTACATGGAAGAAAGCATTCATAAAGTAGCCGCTACAAGACCAAGCCGACTGGAAGAAACATTCTCCCGCATCCCTCAAGCTGAAAGAGAAGATTTAGTGAATGAATTCCATCCTGATTACAAAAAAGAGTATCTCCGTGAGCTAAAAATAGGACCCAATAAAGGCAGTCTGGCACCTGATGAAATAGCTGACTTGCTGGAAGGAAACAGCCGCATCGACCCCGATGAAGTTAACCTTGACGACGTTGATTATGATGCTGATGTGTTAGTCATCGGCTGTGGAGGAGCTGGAGGTGCAGCTGCTCTTCTTGCTGAGGAGAATGGTGCCAGGGTGTTATTAGCCACAAAGCTACGTCTTGGCGATGCCAACACTGTAGGCGCTCAAGCAGGCACCCAGGCAGCAGATAGACCAAATGATTCCCCTCTTCTTCACTACCTGGATGTAATGGGGGGAGGACATTTTACAAATGACCCTGACCTGGTGGAGGCGCTAGTAAAAGATGCTCCCGATGCAATCGGATGGCTGGAATCCCTGGGCGTCAACTGGGACAAAGAGCCAGATGGCTCATACCATGAGCTATCAGGGGGTGGCACGTGCAGGAGGAGAATGCACTCATGCCGGGATTACACCGGACTTGAGGAAATGAGGGTCATTCGCGATGAAATTCGCCAAAGGCATATGCATGGAAGAACCCTGGATTTTGTGGAATTTCAGCCAGCAATAGAGTTAATACTGGATGACAAGGGACAGGTTGCTGGAGCAATACTGATGAACCTCGAAACCAGAGAGATGACTATAGTTCGTGCTAAGGCAGTGGTAATAGCTACCGGCGGCATGGGACGTATTCACATTCAAGGCTTCCCCACCACCAACCATTATGGTGCCACGGCTGATGGACTGGTATTGGCTTATCGAGCGGGATGCCCCCTGATCCACATTGATACCATGCAATATCACCCCACAGGAGCAGCTTTCCCGGTGCAAATTTTGGGATTATTAATTACCGAAAAGGTAAGAACATTAGGTGCTCAGGTAATCAACCGCGACGGAGACCAGTTTGTTCATCCACTCGAAGCACGCGATACTGAAGCTTCAGCCATTATTCGAGAATGCAAACAGCGTGGTAAAGGGATAACCACACCAACGGGGGAGATTGGAGTGTGGCTTGATTCACCAATGATTGACATCATACGTGGAGAAGGAACAATTGCCAGGGAATTGCCCGCTATGGTTCGCCAGTTTGCCCGATTCGACATCGATATAACCAAGGAGCCAATGTTAGTCTATCCCACGCTGCACTACCAAAATGGGGGAATTATGATTAAGGCTGATGCCTCAACTCCATTGCCAGGATTATTTGCTGCCGGTGAATGTGAGGGCGGAGTGCATGGCAGGAACAGGCTTATCGGCAACTCCACACTGGATTTATTCGTCTTTGGAAGAAGAGCAGGCAAATCAGCGGCTAAATGGGCAAAGGAAGTGAAGTTAGGTAAGCTTACTTTGGACCATGTGAGAAAATGGCAACGTGAGATTAAGGAAGCGGGATTAGAATCAAGGCCCGTTTCTCCAATGCTCCTGCCAAATTATGCCAGGCATGAAAAGCCTGTGCCCGGTTTTCAGCCACCAGGTGAGGCAACTGCCTACACGCCCTTTGGGGACGCTACATCACGCTGGATTTAAATGGAAGAGGTAGAATATGCCATTACGTGAGCAGAGAGACGTCAAGGAAATCGAGGCCACTTTAAATAAAATCCTGAACATAAACAACGCGCCTGTAGCTCGGTGTCGTCTCCTCTCAACCGGGTTTAACCCCGGTCATGCCCTAAACATAATCGAGGATATCGGAGGGCATAAAGAGTGTATCGGCTGTGGTAATTGCATAGATATTTGCCCCATTCTATTTCGCGAGCCATCACGACGCAATAAAACAGAACAACGAACATCAATGGCCCTGGAAAGCATAGTTGGGGCAGATTGTGACCAATGCGATGCCTGTGTCCTGGCCTGCCCCCAGGTGGATACTACTATTAAAAACTATATCGTCAACCACCGCATGATCGAAGTTATGTCCCGGCTGGAACAACGCATAGGAGACGAAGACGAGCCTGACCTGGATTTGTTCATCGAGGAAGCAATAACATGAGATTGCCACGCTTCGCCACAATCAAGGCAAAAGATACACCAGAATGACATGGAAAATTCGGTTACCTGCAGTATGACATGCCGATGTTAAGCCATCTGGACACCAAAAAATTAACACACACTTTTGAGCTTGGACCGATAAGACCACCCAGCGAAGCTTATTCCCTACTGATAAGAGCCACCAGGAACTGTCCCTGGAATAAGTGTCTCTTTTGCCCTGTTTATAAAGGCACTAAATTTGAGCTGAGAACAGTGGACGAAATCCAGCATGATATTGAGGAAGCAAAAGGTATCAGCGATGGCATAAATGAAATAGCCTGGAAAATGGGCTACGGTGGTAGCATTAGAGAGGTAGCGGCAATGCTGCACGACCAACCGGAATACGGACAATGCATTCGCAATGTTGCGCTGTGGCTTTTCACCGGGGGTAAATCAGCCTTCCTCCAGGATTCCAATAGCCTTATTATGAGAACTCCAGAGCTAGTCCAAGTAATCACTTTCTTAAGAGAAACCTTCCCTATCTTGAATAGAGTAACTATCTATGGACGTTCACACACCACAGCGAGAAAATCGCTGGAGGAATTGAAGGAACTTAAAGCGGCCGGCTTAGACAGAATCCATACCGGACTTGAAAGCGGCCATGACCCTGTGCTGGCTTACATGCAGAAAGGGGTTACTGCTGAGCAACAGATTAACGGAGGGAGAAAGGTGGTGGAATCAGGCATCTCCCTCTGTGAATATGTCATGCCTGGACTCGGGGGAAAGAAGATGTCTCACGAGCACGTCATGGAAACAGCCAGAGTGCTAAACGAAATCAACCCTGATTACATCAGGTTGCGTAGCCTTCACGTCCATCCTATCATGCCATTATGGTCAAAAATACAGGATGGCGACTTTGAATTACAAACAGAGGACGAAGTGGTGGAGGAGATAGGCACTCTTATCGAGAATCTGCGAGTCACCAGCTATCTCAAGAGTGACCATATACTCAACCTCCTGATGGAAGTGGAGGGCAAATTGCCCGAGGACAAGCAAAAATGCCTTAATATCATAAATGAGTATCTCGGCTTGCCAGATGAGGAAAAGCTCAATTTCAAATTTGGCAGGAGACTGGGCTATTACAGGAAGCCAAGCGACCTCAAAGATAGCTACATGCATCACAAAATTGACGAAGTTATAACGCAAAGCAAACGCAGAGGGGAGAATATGGACGAGGTGCTATTTAAGCTAAAGGACAGCTTTATTTAGGAGAATTATGGCTAAGGGCTTCATAAATCTAAACCCATTCAAGCATGGCAAGGCGATAAAGCAGAGCAGCAAGCGAAGAGTCGCCAGGCAAAGTAGCCCAAAGCGCAAAAAGAGGAGCCATGGCTAAAGTAGATAAGTTTAATTTTGGTTCCATAGTGATTGATGGTACATACATCGCAAAACTAAACGAGCCTACCGAGCAAAAGAGAAAGGTCGCTGCCTTAATTCACATAACCTGCT
>CAZYNG010000013.1:0-11854 GCA_964648615.1 uncultured Dehalococcoidales bacterium
TCCTCAATGGTATGGTGAATACCAAGGATTATGAAAACGGGGGATGATGATGGATTACAAACGTGAGTTACTCAAAGGCAACACCGAGTGTTTGCTTCTTTGCCTGATTAATTCTCAATCTATGTACGGTTACCAGCTCATAAAGGAACTGAATAGGCGTAGCAACGGGTATTTTCATTTCAAGGAAGGAACTCTCTATCCAGCACTACACCGACTGGAGAAAGAAAAGCTTATCAGCGGTGACTGGGAAAAGTCACCCGCTGGGCAAGAAAGACGATATTACCATATAACGGGGAAGGGACGCCGAGCTTTATTCCAAAAATTGAGTGTGTGGGAGGATTTCGCTACTGCGATTAGAGCAGTTGTACAACCAAGAACAAGCTAGTATAACCATGGCAGACAAATTAGCTAGTTACCTGGAGAGCCTCAAGAACTGTCTGAAGATTGATTCTGCAGTCAAAGACGAGGCCATCCGAGAAATTTCTACCCACCTTGAAGATGCAAGCCAAGAGCTGAAAGAAGACGGGCTTAACGAAGAAGAGGCATTAACACTCGCCACCGACAAGTTCGGCTCAGCTCACTTGATAGCGCAAGAAATATGTGAAGTACATAACCAAGGGAGCTGGCAGGATGCTTTTTTTACCGCCTTACCCCATTTTTTAGTAGCCACGCTCTTCGCCTCCTACTACTGGCAGAACACGACTTGCTTGTTACTGGTACTGCTAGCAACAACTTGTGTGGTCATCTATGGTTGGCGGCATAACCAGCCACTGTGGCTCTTCCCCTGGCTGGGATACTATCTACTGCCAGTAATGGTTACCGGTATTCTTTTGATTTATTTGTCCCAAGGTTGGACCTGGTTAGCAGCACTGGTGTATATCCCGTTAGTTTTGTTTATTGTTGCCTATATAGTAAGGCAAACGACAAATCGAGACTGGCTTTATGTATTGCTTATGGTTATTCCCATTCTTGTGGTATTTATGTGGCTGACCTCCTCGAGCACTGGAGGGCAATTTTTACCCAGTAGCACGCAGCTTCAGGCGAACACACTGTGGTTAACGCTTAGTTTCTTCACCCTGGCTGTGGCAACCATTGCCTTCGTGCGGGTAAAACAACGGTGGCAAAAAGCAGCCGCTCTGCTGATTCCAGCAAGCCTGATACTACTTGCAGTAACTCTGGTAAATCGCGAAGGCATTGGCCTTGGTGCTGGGAGTATCTTAATCCTTTCCCTTCTCATCCTAGTCATGCCAGCGTGGATACAGTTGAAGCCAGAACCACGCTGAGTTAAGTTCTTTAGTTCAGTTCTAGAGGTGACCTTGCCTCGGCGGCTAGGTTTGATTCCACAAACTTGTTTGTTCTTGAAAAGTTTTAGGATAAGATAATCCTAGATGCTCATAAGCAGGTTTAGTAACCACCCTGCCCCGGGGAGTACGCGCTAAGAAGCCTAACTGGAGAAGGTAAGGCTCATAAACATCCATAATCGTATCGGCATCTTCGTTAATAGAAGCAGCGATAGTCTCCAAACCCACAGGACCACCATCAAACTTGTCAATGATGGTACGTAATACTTTGCAATCTATGTCATCCAAGCCTATGGAATCCACTTTAAGCTTTGAAAGCCCTTCAAGAGCTATTTCCCTGGTTACCACCCCATCAGCCATGACCTGAGCATAGTCTCGCACTCTTTTCAATAGGCGGTTGGCTACCCTGGGAGTCCCTCGAGCACGCTGAGCAATCTGTTCCAACCCTTCCTCCATAACTGATACCTTCAGAAAAGTAGCAGCGCGTTTTAGGATCAGCTTTATAGCTGATTCATCGTAGAAATCAAGATGGTACGTGGCTCCAAATCTGTCACGAAGCGGAGGGCTCAACAAGGCAGAACGCGTTGTAGCCCCAATTAAGGTAAAACGAGGTAGCTTCAACCGTAAGCTTCTGGCTGCCGGACCTTTGCCCAAAAAAATGTCAAAAACAAACTCTTCCATCGCCGGGTAAAGCTTTTCCTCCACCAAATGGCTGAGCCGGTGAATTTCATCAATAAAAAGAATATCGCCGCTCCGCAAGCTGGTAACAATAGCCGCCAGGTCCCCAGGACGCTCTATGGCTGGCCCCGAGCTTACCTTGATGTTAACTCCCATCTCAACAGCGATAATGTGAGCCAGCGTGGTTTTGCCCAGTCCAGGAGGGCCACAGAAAAGAATATGGTCTAAGGGGTCGCCCCTTTTTTGTGCCGCTGCAATGGCTATGTTTAGATTCTCTTTAACTTCCTGTTGACCAACAAATTCACTAAGATGCTTGGGGCGAAGAGCTAAATCAGTGGGTACATCCTCAGAGACCTGCTTGCCTGAAACTGGCCTCATTCTTCATTTCCCTCCTCATCGGACGAAGCCTGAGTGCCTAGTTGCAAGCCAACCAGGTCTTGTCGGGCACCTAACGCCCCAGCCGGGACAACTCTACCAAGAATAACATTTTCCTTTAAACCACGAAGCCTATCTACCTCCCCTGCGATCGCTGCATTGCGAAGGACATGATCCGTTTCTTGAAAAGAAGCAGCAGCTAACCAGCTATCTTTATGCAAGCTAACCCTGGTCATCCCCAAAAGAACTGCATCGGCTATCGCTGGCTCACCGCCTTCAGCCAGTACTTTTGCATTCACCTCTTCATAATTGAATCGGTCAATCAACTCCTCGGGCAACAGCTCCGTATCTCCACTGGAAGTAACCCTGACTTTGCTTAACATCTGACGGACGATAATGGCAATGTGCTTATCATGTATATTCACTCCCTGGGAGCGATATACTTTTTGTATTTCATTTATCAAATAATGCTGGACTGCTTCCTTGCCCATAACCCGCAAGACGCTGTGGGGATCAACGGTTCCCTCGGTAAGCCGTTCACCTGCTTTCACCTCATCACCAGATTTAACAAGCAAACGTAAGTCAGGTGGTGCAAAATACTCTTTTTCCTCCCTTTCCCTCCGTCTGATGTAAAGACGCTCATTCTCAATCACGACTTGTCCCGCAGCTTTTGCCTCTATGGCCTCTGATTTCACTACCGGCAATTTCTTCTTAGCTTTACTTGGGGATACTTCAGGATGAAAGAGTACAGTACCAGCGTCAACCAGCTGCCCCTCTTTCACAGCTAATTTCGCTTCGGGAGGAAGTAGATATTCGTCCTGATAAAGCTCTGAACTAACTACTCTGATCACGGTTTCTTCTTCACCGGCAACCACTTCAGCAATGCCATCGATCTCAGAGACGATAGCACTACGTTTTGGCAACCTCGCTTCAAGAAGTTCCTCCACGCGAGGCAACCCACTGGTGATATCAGTACCTACCACACCCCCGGTATGGAAAGTTCGCAGGGTAAGCTGGGTGCCTGGTTCACCAATGCTCTGAGCAGCAATAATACCTACAGCAGTGTTAAGCTCTACCAGCTTCCTTTTCGATAAGTCTCTACCATAACACCTTTGACAAACACCAAACCGAGAATGGCAACTAAGAGGAGACCTTACGTATACCTGAGCAATATCGGCCTCAATGATCTCTTCAGCTTTCTCTTCATCAATTTCCTCGTTGTGGGCAACGATAACCCTCTCTGTGCCAGGCTCAACGATCCTGCTTGCAGCAAGATAACCAATAATCCGTTCCCTAAATGGAGGCAAGTATTCTTCTTCAGTTCCCTTTAATATCCAAACCCCTTCAGTGGTACCACAATCCTCTTTAGTTACAATGACGTCCTGAGCTACATCTACAAGACGTCTGGTAAGGTAACCACTGTCCGACGTTCTCAAGGCAGTATCTGCTAATCCTTTACGAGCACCATGAGTGGAGATAAAGTATTCCATAGGTGATAAGCCGTCACGAAAACTGGACTTAATGGGAAAGTCTATTATCCTTCCAGACGGGTCGGCCATTAACCCACGTATTCCTGTCATCTGTGTTATCTGAGAGATATTCCCCCTCGCTCCTGAGTTAGCCATCATGTAGATTCCTCCAAGAGGGTCTAAGGATTGCGCTACACGGTCAGTAATCTCATAAGTGGTTTTCATCCATGTCTGAACAGCATTTTCATAACGCTCGTCTTCAGTAATCAATCCCTGATTGAATTGTTCCTCCACAAGAGCAATTTGCTCCTCAGCCTCTTTGAGAAGCTTATTCTTATCATAGGGCTCATTGATATCGCCTATTGCAATAGAAGTACCTGATTTTGTAGCGTAGTAAAACCCCAACTGTTTGAGATCATCAAGGATAGGAGCTGTAGCCTCTTCACCCAGCAAGCGAATACACTCAGACACCAATGATTTTAAGGATGCTTTGTCCATGGTTTTATCATAAGCACGCAGCTCTGGAGGCAAAATCTCATTAAATAAGACCCTTCCCACGGTGGTCTCTATTCTTCCTGACTGCTCATCTTGTACTGTAATCTGGGCACCAAGATCAATAAGACCCCACTCGTGAACAAGCTTAGCCTCCTCAAAACTGCTGAATACTTTCCCGGTTCCTTTAGCCCCAGGCTTAACCATAGTGAGATAATAGCACCCGAAGACTATATCTAAACTGGGCACTGTTATCGGCTCACCATTACTTGGCGACAGCATATTGAAAGTACTGAGCATAAATTTCCTGGCTTCTTCCACCGCTGCTTTGGATAGAGGAACATGGACTGCCATCTGGTCACCATCAAAATCAGCGTTAAAGGCAGCACAAACGAGAGGATGAATTTGAATGGCATCACCATCGATTAACACTGGTTCAAAAGCCTGGATGCTCAACCGATGTAGTGTAGGAGCACGATTGAGTAACACTGGACGCTCTTTGACTACTTCGTTGAGCAAATCCCAAACTTCAGGATTACCCCTTTCCACCAAGGTTCGAGCGATCTTTAAGTTATTAGCATAGCCCAACTCAATAAGCCTATTCATCACAAAAGGTTTAAATAGCTCTAAAGCCATGCGCCTTGGCAATCCACATTGGTGAAGCTTGAGATTGGGGCCAACAACGATTACTGACCGTCCACTATAATCCACCCTCTTTCCCAAGAGATTCTGACGAAACCGACCTTGTTTCCCTTTCAGCATAGCCGATAGAGATTTCAGTACATGCTTGGTTCCAGTAGTGACCGGACGTCCTCTCCTTCCATTATCAATAAGAGCGTCGACGGCTTCCTGCAGCATTCGCTTTTCGTTACGGATAATAACCTCTGGCGCACCTAATGCTATGAGACGCCGGAGACGATTATTGCGATTAATGATACGACGATAGAGGTCGTTAACATCACTGATAACAAAGCGACCGCCATCCAGCTGAACTACAGGACGAAGCGCCGGGGGCAATACCGGAAGCACAGTCAAAATCATCCATTCAGGTTTATTTCCACTAGCTTTGAAGGCTTCCACTAGTTGTAGTCGCCTGCTTAACCTCTTACGATTTTGCCCAGAGGCACTCTGTAATTCGTCGAGAAGTTTGCCATGCAAGCTATCAATGTCAACGTCCCTCAGTATCTCTGAGATGGCTTCAGCTCCGGTGCCAACTCGTAGAATATCACCACATTTATCCCTAAGTTCCTGATATCTCTCCTCGGTAAGTATTTCATATTTCTTCAGACTTTTTACTTCCTCCCTCCTCGCTTTCCATTCCCCTTCAATCTCTGCCCTATTCTCCACAAGCTTAGCCCTTAGCTGATTTATCTCCTTGATTATGTCTTCATCTTCGGGAGCTGCCTTCAATTTGGCTTGCAATTTCCCAATTTGCTTGTTCACCTTCTTTTCTTGCTCGGCTATTTTTCGATCTCTATCTTTATCAAGCTGCACAATCTTCTTCTCACGAACTTCCTCATCAATGGAAATAACGATGTATCGCGCAAAGTAGATGACTCCTTCCAAGTTTCGAGGCGTGACATCGAGGAGGAGACTGATCGGGCTGGGCACAAGCTTGGTAAACCAGATATGGGCAATCGGTGCTGCTAACTCGATAATCCCCATGCGCTCCCTTCGCATACTAGATGGACCAACTTCAACACCGCATTTCTCACAGACGACGCCTTTGTACCGTACCTTTTTATATCGCCCACAATGACACTCATAGTCTTTGACGGGACCAAAAATCTTCTCACAGAATAAGCCATGCCTCTCTGGCTTTAATGTGCGGTAATTTATGGTCTCCGCCTTAGTTACTTCGCCATGAGACCAACTCCTGACCTGCTCTGGCGAGGCAAGGCTTATCCTAATAGCGTCAAAATCACCAAAATCAGACATTTCTTTTTACACCTCGATTTCTTATTCCAGCTTTGAATCTTCCAAAGTGTCCACTGCGGAGAAGCTTGCCTGCTTCCTTCCTTCATTAAGTAACTCCACGGCGAGGCTTAAGCTACGCAGTTCCATAAACAGCACCTTACATGCTTCGGGGATGCCAGGATGATGAACATCTTCGCCTTTAACGATAGCCTCGTAAGCTTTAGAGCGACCAGCAATGTCATCCGATTTTATACTAAGCATTTCTTGAAGTGTATAAGCTGCACCGTGACCTTCCAATGCCCACACCTCCATTTCCCCGAAGCGCTGACCTCCAAATCGAGCTTTCCCGCCTAAAGGTTGTTGGGTGACAAGCGAATATGGTCCGGTAGAGCGAGCATGCACCTTGTCTGAAACAAGGTGTATCAACTTCATCAGATAAACAACACCAACAGTCACAGCCTGGTCAAAAACCTTCCCAGTTTGACCATCTCTGAGTTCCATTTTCCCAAAGATAGGTGGATAAACTCTTCGCTCTTTGTAAGCCTTCTGTACTTCTCGTTCCAATTCATCCCCGCTAAGATCCCGAGAATTTATGCCTAAATCTTCAAGCCATAAACGCAAAGCTGCTTCTCTTGCCTTTCCTTTATGTTTCCCAGCTATCATTTCCTCTATCTTTCCCCTATCAAGTCCTCGAGCAGTGAGCCAAGCATCAATCTTCCCAAAATCAGCTACCCCTCCAGTCAAGCCATCTTGATATAGAGAGACAGCACCAGCTTTCCATGCTATCCAAGACATGGCTAAATAATCTTCAATCCCGGCAATGTCAGCTCCATCAAAAATGGGGTTAACCGCTTTGAAGCCCAGGATGCGAGCTGCCCAGCCTAAATGAGCTTCCAAAACCTGTCCAATATTCATTCGAGATGGAACACCTAGAGGATTAAGGACAATATCTACAGGTGTGCCATCAGATAAGTAAGGCATATCTTCTTCAGGCAATATGATCGAAACAATGCCTTTGTTGCCATGCCTGCCTGACATTTTATCGCCCACTGATAGCTTGCGTTTCTGCGCAACCCATACCCATATAATCTTATTTACTCCGATTGGCATTTCGGCATGGACACCACGAGAAAGTACCTGTATATCGATCACCTTCCCCTCTTCACCAGCCGGCACTCTAAGAGAACTATCCTTTACCTGGCGTGTCTTTTCCCCGAATATCGCTCTTAGTAACTTCTCCTCCGCAGAAGGCTCAGTTTCGCCCTTAGGGGTAATTTTCCCCACCAATATATCGCTAGAGCTTACTTCAGCTCCTATCCGTATGATGCCCTGCTCATCAAGCTCGCTAAGGCTTTCTTCACTTACATTTGGTATGTCTCTGGTAATTTCTTCAGGACCAAGTTTCGTGTCACGCGCCTCAATTTCGTGTTTCTCTATGTGAATAGAAGTGAAAACATCGTCTGTGACTAGCCTTTTACTAATAACAATGGCATCCTCAAAATTGTATCCTCGCCAACTCATAAAGGCACAAACAACATTTTGCCCCAAAGCAAGCTCCCCGCCCTCCATTGCACAACTATTAACGAGTGACTGCCCTTTCTCAACCTTGTCCCCCTTACTTACTACGGGACACTGGTTAATACACGTTCCTTGATTGGTTCTAACAAACTTATTCAACTCATAAACATGTTCCTTGTCTTCTTCATCCTTAACCATGATTTGCGAACTAGTGGCTGAAGTCACTACGCCATCACAGGGAGAAAATATTGCCTCTGCACTGTATTTAGCTACCTCTTTTTCCATACCTGTGGCTACTAAGGGGGCTTGGGGAAATAGCAAAGGCACAGCTTGGCGTTGCATGTTGCACCCCATTAAAGCACGATTGGCATCATCATGTTCCAAAAACGGAATAAGAGAGGCAGCAACACTGAATATCTGTTTGGGAGAGACATCCATAAAATCTACCTTATCAGCAGATTCCTTAAAATATTTGCTACCTTTCTTAACTTCAACCCTTTGCTGGATAAACTCACTCCTGCTATTAAGAGGAGCATTAGCCTGAGCAATGGCATATTGCTCTTCTTCATCGGCAGTCAAGCAAGCAACCTGCTCAGAAACAAAGGGGACTATTTTAACTGTTTGTATGGGGAGAGAGGCAAGCTTATCAGCGATTCCCTTAGTGATCAATGTACCTGAGTGGATTACAACCTTACCACTATGGTCTGTCACATCTTCCCGTATTGTTCTTCCCAACAACTCATCTTTAATATTTGGAACCTCACGAATAACCTTACGGTAAGGGGTCTCTATAAAACCGTACTTATTGATCGAGGCGTAAGTAGCTAACGAACCAATGAGTCCGATGTTTGGTCCCTCCGGTGTCTCTATAGGACAAATACGGCCATAATGTGAATGATGCACATCTCGAACTTCAAAGCCAGCCTGCTCCCTCGATAATCCTCCAGGCCCCATGGCAGAGAGACGCCGTTTATGAGTTAGTTCAGCCAATGGATTAGTCTGATCCATGAATTGAGATAGCTGAGACCTGGCAAAGAATTCCTTCATAGTGGCTACTATCGGGCGAATGTTAATTAACGAGGCTGGAGTCGCTTCCTCAGGACCAAGAATGCTCATCCGTTCCTTGATAGCTTTCTCTAACCGCAGTAACCCAATCTGAAATTGCCTCTGTATTAAGGCACCTACTGTTTGTGCCCGCCGATTGCCAAGGTGATCGATGTCATCAGGGATATCTTCATGCTTATTGATCAAGATAATGTGACGGACTATTCCCACCAGATCTTCAGGGGTCAAGCCAAGCTGCTCTTGAGCAAGGTCAAGTCCTAATTTCTTATTAAGCTTGTAGCGACCTATTTTCCCCAAGCTATAACGCCGTGGATTGAACAAAAAGTTATTCAGCAATGCTTGAGCACTCTCAAGGCTAGGGGGATCACCAGAAGAAAATTTACGGTAAATATCAACCAAGGCATCAGCTCTAGTCCTAATCAAAGGATCTCGCTCTATTGTGGAGCGAATGAATGAATGATCAGGCAAATTATCTACATCTCGGAATTCGTTAATTAGCTTTTCGTCAGTTTCAAAACCTATAGCACGCAATAAAGTGGTGACAACCATTTTCCTCTTCCCACCTAACCTTACTGAGATAACATTACTGCTGGAGGTCTCAAAATCAAGCCACGAGCCATGCTCAGCAACAAGCTTGGCAAAGCATAACTCACGCCCACTAGCAGGATCCCTTTGTAAAGTAAAATAAACGCCAGGAAAGCGGCTCAATTGGCTTACTACTACCCGTTCCACTCCAGAAATAATAAAAGTCCCTCTATTCGTCATTAGCGGAAAATCGCCAAAGAATAATTCCTGTTGCTTAATTTCTCCCGTCTCCTTGACTATTAGCTGAACGGTGACATTGAGAGGAGAAGAATAGGTTATGCCTCGCGCAAGACACTCTTCAGCAGAGTGTTTTGGCTCACTGAACTCGTAGCCACCGAAGTGTAGCTCCAATTTATTACGCGTATAGTCCAAGATAGGGGAAATTTCCTCAAAAAGCTCCTTCAAACCCTCTTCCTGAAAACAACGAAACGAATCAAACTGAACCCGAACAAGAGGAGGAACCTCAACAACCTCGGGAAGTTTAGCAAAGGACTTTGTTAAACTATATCTAGGCATCGACAATGCAGCCATAATTCTTACTCCTTAAAATAAAATTCAAAAAGCTACCCTAAGGCATTCAAAGTGTTGTAATATATTTAGTGAGGGAATTTAGACCTGATAAACACTGAAAGGCAAGAAACAACATAGAACAAACTCGCAGTTTAGCATACTGAAAATTTTTTGTCAAGCCCCCCTCAGAAAAATTATGGTTGCACACACGATAAAATTTGGCACAGATGGATGGAGAGGCATTATAGCCGAAGACTTTACCTTTAACAATGTGCGTATTTGCTCCCAAGGTATAGCTAATTACCTCACTAGAAACGGATTAAATCAAAGAGGATTGATCATTGGCTATGACACTCGTTTTGCCTCTGAAGACTTTGCTGCCGCCGCTGCTGAGGTGATCGCTGGCAACGGTATTAAAACCCACTTATGCCTTAGACCAACCCCTACACCAGTGATAAGCTACGCTGTTACCGCCACTAAAGCTGCTGGGGCTATCATCATCACTGCAAGCCACAATCCAGGACAGTGGAATGGACTCAAATACAGGTCAAAGGAGGGCGCCAGTGTTTCAGACGAGGTCATTAGCAAGATAGAAAAAGAAATTGCCTCCGTTGCCCATAACGCGGAAATCAAAAAAATTGCACTGCCTAACGCTCTAAAGAGAGGGTTGATAGATTATCTAGACCCTCGCCCTATCTACCTCGATCATCTAAAACAGCTTATTAATGTTGAAGATCTGCGCCACCAGAAGTTGAACATAATTGTCGACTCCATGTATGGGGCAGGAGCAGGATATTTTGAGACAATTCTCAAAGGCCGAAATGTGAAAATTACTGAAATTCATGCTGAAAGAAATCCTCTTTTTCCAAACATACAACCTGAACCTATCGCCAAAAACTTAACCAGACTTTCTCAACTGATAGTCGAGCAGAAGGCTGATATTGGGCTGGCTACCGATGGAGATGCTGACCGGATTGGTATCATAGATGAGAGGGGGACATTTCTAAACCAACATCAGGTCTTCGCTCTGCTATGTCTTTATTTATTGGAAGTTTGCGGTGAGCGAGGTCCTATGGTAAAGACACTGACCTCTACCAATATGCTTTTCCGCCTCGGACAAATTTTCGGTGTTCCCGTCCATGAAACCCATGTGGGATTCAAATATGTCGCTCCGCTAATGATACAGAAGAAAGCAATGATTGGCGGTGAGGAAAGCGGGGGCTATGGCTTCCGAGGGCATATTCCAGAGAGAGATGCCATCCTAGCTGGACTTTACTTCCTCGATTTTATGGCTAAAACAGGCAAGACACCTTCCCAACTGCTCGATTATCTTTACAGTAAAGTTGGTCCTCATTACTACGACCGCACCGACTTTCACATCCCTAAAAGCAAACGCCAAACAATTTTCAATCGGCTCACTTCGCTTTCCGTGAATACCATAGCTGACACAAAAGTAAGCAAGATAGACACCACTGATGGTTTTCGCTTTCTTCTTGATGACGAATCATGGCTGCTTATCAGATTTTCAGGCACAGAGCCATTGGTTCGCATTTATGCCGAAGCTGGAAGTCCTGAGAAAGTAACAAAACTACTGCAGGAAGGCAACAAGCTAGCAGGATTATGATAGACCTTGACGACTTAGAGATATACCAACAGTATGACCCCGATGGGATGCGAAATCACATCCACCGGCTGCCCCAGCAATTGCGAGAGGCATGGCAGAAAAGTAGCGGATTCGCCTTGCCAGCCAATTTCGCCAGCATTGATAAGATAATCGTTTGCGGTATGGGTGGTTCAGCTATAGGCGCAGAATTACTGAGAAAATTCGCCTCCAGTTTGGCCAAGCCGGTTATCTTTGTTCATCGAGATTACGACTTACCAGCTTTTGTTGATTCCAAAACTCTGATTATTGCCTCCAGTTACTCAGGAAACACGGAGGAGACG
>CAZYNG010000014.1:0-11650 GCA_964648615.1 uncultured Dehalococcoidales bacterium
GGTAACGAGACCAATGACCTCGATATTGTTGTAAATGGTAACGCGATAGATATAGCCAGTGAAGTAGCCAAGGCTATGAAAGGCAAATTTGTGCTACTGGACGATGTCAATGGGATAGCTAGAGTGGTGGTAAGTGAAGGTGAACAAATATGGTATGTTGATCTGTCTTCCTTCTCGGATGGTGTTGAGTCTGACCTTACGCGGCGTGATTTCACCATAAACGCTATGGCTGCCGAGCTTAAGCAATTTGTCAATGTGGTAAGCCGAAGCCCCAGGCAAAATGAGGAAATTATGAAGCAATCTGGAATGAAGCTCATCGATCCATTCTCCGGCGAGAAGGACCTAAAAAATAGGATTATACGAGGTGTCAGCGAAAAGATATTTGAGGTTGATGCTGTCAGGATGTTACGAGCAGTGCGTCTCGCTGACGAACTCAATTTCGCTATTGATCCCAAGACTGAAGCTTTAATCCGTTGCCATTCTCATTTGGTCAGTAAGGTTCCTGGAGAAAGAATCAGAGAAGAATTGCTTAAGATAGTTAATTTGTCCAATACTGCTCACTACCTGTATTATCTTGATGAACTTAGCTTGCTTTTGGCTTTAATCCCGGAGTTAGCAGAAAGCAAAGGGGTGGAACAACCTAAATTACACTTTTGGGATGTATTTGACCATTCTCTCCAAACTGTAGCAGCAATAGAATTTCTAATCAGAGAACACGATTGGGAATATGGCAGTGAAGAGATATTGGCTGATGCTCCTTGGTTAGACCGCGTAAAGGAACATTTAGATGAAGAGGTATCCAGTGGTAGCACTCATAGAACGTTGCTTAAACTGGGTGGATTATTCCATGATGTTGCTAAGCCAAGAACAAAATTTGTTGATAATGACGATAATGCCCACTTTTATGGTCATGCTAAAGACGGAGCAGATATGACAGTGGCTATCTTAGGAAGGCTACGATTCAGCAACCGGGAAATAAGCCTTGTGGAAAGCCTTGTTTATCACCACTTGCGTCCTATGCAAATGTCGAGCGAAGGGATGCCAACACAGCGAGCAATTTATCGCTACTTCAGAGATGTAGGTGACGCTGGCATCGATATTTTAATCTTGGCTTTAGCTGATTATCTCGCTAGTCGTGGCCCTCTTTTAGACATGGAGGAATGGAAAGGACATTGTAGGCTGATAAACTATATATTAACTGAGCGTGAAAGGCAGCAGGCTAAAATTCTGCCGGCAAAACTGGTCGATGGGCACGACTTGATCAACAGCTTTAGCTTAACACCAGGGCCATTGATTGGTGAGCTTTTGGATTTGGTACAGGAAGCTCAAGCCGGTGGCGAGTTAACCACCAAAGAGGAGGCACTGGCGTTGGTGGGAAGAAAGCTGTCATTGCGAGCGCAACGAAGCAATCTCCCAAAACAAAGGTCGGTTAATTGAGCAAAAGAAATAGATACTTATTAATTTTTATACTTGCCCTGCTTGGTCTTGCCTTGTGGTCAATATTGCCTGTGAACGCAAAGTTACTCGGTCCAAACGGGTTAATGCTTGGCCTCGACCTCAAAGGTGGCAGCCAGTTGCTTTATGAAGCCGATTTGTCCACGAAAGACCCTTCCATAAGCGATGCAGCAGCTATGGCAGCAGTGATAGAGAAAATTCAACGGAGAGTTAACGAATTTGGTGTCGCTGAGCCTACAATTCAGAAGCTAGGGCTTGACCAAATAGTAGTTCAGCTTCCCGGAGTGGAAAATATTACCAGGGCGCTTAAACTCATCGGGGAGACAGGTCTGCTTGAGTTTAGAGAGCAGAAGTTTGATGAAAACGGTGACCCGGTGATTAATGAAACCACGGGAGAGCTGGTCTTTGAAAATCAATCTGCTACGGCTATCGGTAAAGATGGTCAGGAGAAGGCACTCACTGGCCAGTATCTCAAGCGTGCCGAGCGGGATGTAGACCCCTATGAAGGTCCCATAGTTACCTTTGAATGGGATAGTGAGGGTGCACATCTGTTCGAGCAGATAACAAGGCGTAACTTGGAGAAGCCGCTAGCTATTTATGTGGACAACGAGCTGATATCAGCCCCGGTGGTTCAATCAGTAATCAGCGACAGGGGACAAATTGAAGGTCGTTTTACCCTGGATGAAGCTGCTGACCTGGCAAACAAACTTAACTCTGGTGCCTTAGATGTTCCCTTGACGCTTATTGACCAGCGGGATGTAGATGCTTCTTTAGGAGCCGATTCCATAAGGAAAAGCATGATTGCTGCTGGAATTGGGTTGGTATTGTTATTGGTATTTATGCTTGCCTATTATCGCTTACTCGGGTTAGTCGCTTGCTTCAGCCTGGGGGTCTACGGTGTTCTTCTTTTAGCTATTTTTAGCTTTTTCCCGATAACCTTAACTTTACCTGGCATCGCTGCCCTCATTTTGTCTTTAGGCATGGCTGTTGATGCCAATGTTCTTATTTTTGAGCGAACGAAGGAAGAACTGCGTGCTGGGCGTACTCTAGGTGCTGCGGTAGAGACTGGATTTAATCGCGCTTGGCCAGCTATTCGTGATAGTAACATCACTACGTTTATTGCTTGCATCATCCTTTTCTGGCTTGGCGGTACCTTTGGGGCTTTCATGGTCAGGGGCTTTGCCCTCACTTTGTTTGTTGGTGTAGCACTAAGTATGTTTACCGCCATCGTGGTTACTCGAACTTTCCTTCGCTTTGTTGTTGGCGGTCGCCTGGTCACTAATCTAAGGGCTTACGGGGTTAAAGTATGATTGACTTTATAGGGAAAAAACAGTGGTTTTTCCTCGGCTCAGCCATAGTGATTATTATAATGATAATCTCACTGGCGGCCTTTAAGCTGCAACCAGGGATTGACTTCAGCGGTGGCACATCCATGACACTCAGTTTTACTCCACAGGTAGAGCAGAATCAGCTACGTCAAGAATTGACTGCTCTGGGATATCCCGAGGCCATTGTTCAGAGGAGTGAGAATAATTTTTTCATCCGCATCAAAGAAATATCACCTGAGGAGAAGGAAGTTCTAATTAGTGGATTAGAAACTGGCTTGGATACGGAGATTTTAGTCCTTGACTATAATACAATTTCCCCTGTCATAGCTACTCACACAGCACGTAACGCCGGCATCGCCGTGATAATAGCTGCTGTAGCTATGATGTTTTATATTGTCTGGGCATTTCGCCGTATGCCTAGCCCATTCAAGTGGGGTACCTGCGCCATTATCGCCTTGATTCATGATGTACTTATTATCCTGGGCATCTTCGCTATTCTTGGTCAAGTGGCTAATGTAGAAGTTAACGCTATGTTTATCACGGCAGTGCTTACCATTGTAGGCTACAGTATCAACAATACTGTAGTTGTATTTGACCGCATTAGAGAAAATAAAACTAGAGGCATCAGCCCTGATTTTGCTGTAACGGTGAATTCTAGCCTTACGGAGACTCTGGCACGCTCCTTGAATACTTCCTTAACCACGCTTTGTGTTGTCCTAGCGCTGTTGCTCTTCGGCGGAGCCACGATTCACTACTTTGTACTGGCATTATTATTTGGGTTACTCGCTGGCACTTATAGCTCATTATGCATCGCTGGTCCGCTCCTGGTTATTTGGGAAAAGAAGGAGTGGAGTCAATTATTTCCTTGGCTCTCCTTTCCCAAAAAATCTGCTTGATGGGCAAATCACAGAAACTGAGCCTTTATTTTCACATTCCCTTTTGCTTGTCCAAGTGTTATTACTGTGATTTTAATTCCTATGCTGGGTTAAGCTGGCTTATTCCCCAATATGTGGATACTTTGGAGAAGGAAATGCAGCTTTATGCTAAAGATGTTTGGGAGTTTGAGGTAAGAACAATTTATTTTGGTGGAGGAACACCTAGCTTGCTTCTCAGGGAATCAATATCCCGTATTTTGAAGACGTGTAGTAAAGTTTTTAACACCTCGCCAAATTTGGAGGTGACTTTAGAGGCAAATCCGGGGACCGTGGAGCAATCCTTTCTTGCTCAATTGAAAGAAAACGGTGTTAACCGATTGAGCTTAGGAGTGCAAAGCTTCAGCGACAATGAGCTTAAGTTGTTGGGTAGAATTCATTCAGCAAATGAGGCAAGGGAAGCTTTTTTCATGGCAAGACAAGCAGGCTTTGAGAATATCAACATGGATTTGCTATATGCTTTACCGCGGCAGGCGGTTAGCGACTGGCGAAATAATCTTGTTGAGGCAATAAAGCTCAACCCTGACCATTTCTCACTTTACCCGCTTACCCTGGAGCCTGGCACACCGTTGGCGAATGCGGTCGCATCAGGTTCGCTACCAAAGCCTGATGCTGACCTGGCAGCTGACATGTATTTGTTAGCTTTGGACAAGCTAGCCCAAGAAGGTTATAGCCACTACGAAATATCCAATTGGGCATTGCCGGGGAAGCTATGTCAACATAACATGACTTATTGGAAAAATGAGCCCTATTTAGGCCTTGGTGCTGGTGCTCATTCCCATTTAGGTGGTTACCGCTGGGTTAATGTTTCATCACCTGTGGAATATGTAAAGCATCTTGCTAGCCTGAAAACAAAACTGTCTCCACGACCATACTTTAACAGTCTCTGGGTGGATAATATTGAAAATATTGACAGGGATTTAGAGATTGCCGAGGCAGTGATTTTGAGTTTGAGATTAGAAGAGGGGGTAAATCTTACTGACTTTGCCCATCGCTTTGGTGTGGAGCTTTATTCCATTTATCAGCAGCAACAAATTAACGAGCTGGTTAAACTCGGTTTGATAGCTAAAAATCAACATAGCATCAGGCTAACCACTAGAGGCAAACTTTTGGGGAACGAGGTTTTCTCACGCTTCCTACCCAAAAGCAGAGGATAGTTTACATAATATAACTGACTGTTCTGCTAATCCTGATTTTCTATATGGTGTATTTCCTTTATTCTTTTAAGGTGTTCTTCAAAACCAACAGCTTTTCTTATGCTTGGTGCTTTGCCTAATGGGTCAACCACCCCCGCCGTGCCCAGAAGGACATCGAAAATAGCTTTTGTTCCTAAAGCAGCTACCTGGAGGTTGTAGCCACCTTCTAAGGTAAGGGCAAGATGTCCTTGACATAGCTCAACAGCCAGTTCCTTCAATATCCTGACAATCTGAGCAAAACCAGTCACGCTGGCCTGCATCATAGCTATACTATCAGCCCAGTGAAGGTCAAAACCAACGGAAACAAGGACAAGCTGTGGTTGGAATTTCCTGGCTACTGGAACCAGGACTTCGTTGAAAGCTCTGAGGTATTCCTCATCCCCCCAGCCAGCAGACATGGGAAAATTAACGGTATATCCTTTTCCTTGACCGGTTCCAGTTTCATCCACCCAGCCAGTCCCGGGGTAAAAGGGATATTGATGAGTGGAGAAATAGAGGACCTTGGAGTCATTGTAAAAAGCCTCCTGAGTTGCATTGCCATGGTGGACATCAAAATCAGCGATTAGAATGCGCTCAATATTGAAGTTAGCCAGGGCAAATTTAGCCCCAATAGCTATGTTATTGAAAATGCAGAATCCCATTGCCCTATTGGAGGTGGCATGATGTCCTGGTGGTCTGACCAAAGCGAAAGCAGAATCAACTTCACCTGTCATTACCTTTTCCACAGCGGTTAACATTCCACCGGCGGCATATAACGCTACCTCATAGGATCTTGGGCACATTACAGTATCAGGATCAAGCCATCCGCCTCCGCTTTCAGCTTTGCTCTTGATGTAGGAAACATATTCTGGTGCATGCACCATTTGTATTTCATCTATTGAGGCAAGGCGAGGGGAAAACGAGGTAAGCTTTTCCTTCGTCTTGGTTTCCTCCAAATGCGACATTATCGATACCAGTCTCTGGGTATTCTCTACATGCTCACCGGTATCATGCTCCAGGTAAATTGGGTCATATACTAGTCCTGGCTTCATAATTAATCACCTCTTATCGCATCATAACAAAGCTAGTTGAGCAAGACAACAGTGTTTTTTAAGCTCCAATTGACTGCACTTCCTAAATGGAATAACATAGGGGGTTGGCTAAATTGGTATTTTGAAAGCTTCAGGTAATTAGTAGCCGCTGATAGTTAGTAATAGAGAGGTCATGTCTGAAATAGCTCAAAAATTTGACCCCCTTTTCAACCCTAGGTCGCTTACTTTGATTGGAGCATCAGCAAATCCATATAAATGGGGGTCTGTTATCTTGTCTCATATTATCACCGGGCACTTTACAGGCAAAGTGTACCCGGTAAATCTAAAGGAGAAAGAAATCCTGGGCTTGAAGGCATATTCCAGTGTCAAGGCTCTGCCTGAAACTCCTGATCTTGCTGTATTTGTGATTCCTCCCTCCGGCGTGCCACAAGTTTTGCAAGAATGTGCTGAGAAGGGAATCAAGGCCGCGGTCATCGTCACCGCTGGTTTTGCTGAGGTAGGAACTGAAGGGGAGAAATTGCAGCGGGAAGTGGTCAGCATAGCCCGCAAAAACGGAATGATCTTGGTAGGACCTAATTGCTTTGGCATTGTCAGCACAGCTTGTAGTTTGTCTGCTCTCATGCCACCTTTATTCCCCGAGCCGGGGCCCTTTGCTGTAGTCTCACAAAGCGGCAATATCGGGTTTTCCATCGTCCAAAGATTAAGCAGTAGGGGTTTCGGCATCACCAAGCTTATCAGCTATGGCAATGAGGCAGATTTGCATTATGAAGATTATCTTGAGTATTTGGCTGAGGATACTGAGACTAAAGTCATATTGAGCTACATTGAAGGGTTCAAAGACGGCAGAAAGTTTTTTGAAACAGCTAAGAAGGTCACTCAAAGAAAGCCCATCGTGATGCTTAAGGCGGGATATACAAGTGCTGGAGCTAGAGCAGCCAAATCGCATACTGCTGCCTTAGCAGGCTCTGATGCTATTTTTAACTCTGTTTGCAAGCAAGCAGGGATTATAAGGGTTCGAGACATGGATGAGATATTCAACGTTGGCGCTGCGCTGTTACATCAACCACTGCCTCAAGGGAAAAGGGTAGGAATAATCACTGCTGGTGGGGGTTGGGGGGTCCTTGGTGCAGATGCCTGTATTAATGCCGGTCTTAGTGTGGCTCAGCTTCCTGAAGAGACTATAAAGGAATTGGATGGCCTCTTGCCTTCCTGGTGGAGCCGGGGCAACCCGGTGGATTTGGTGGCAGGGGTTTTTGGGGAGGATGTGATGAAATCTGTTGAGGTCATGCTTCGTTGTGCTACTGTCGATGGTCTGATATTGCTGAACTTATCACCAATGTTACCAAGAGGCATAGTATTGGTATCCAGTGAGAGCCCAGTTTTGCGTGAACAGCTTAAGGCATTCGGGGATAGCCTGGCTGAGGTTCTTGAGCAGTTAGCAGTTTTAGTGGCTAAGTATGGTAAGCCAATTATTATTGCTTCAGAGTTTGGTAGTGGATACATAGATGCTCAGGTAAGCAAACTGGCGGTGCAAAAGGGAATCCCATGCTATCTGTTGCCCGACCATGCTGCTGCTGTCCTTTCCAGATTAGCTCAGTATGCTGAGTATCGGAGAAATTTGTCCCTTCATGGTTCTTCAGTGCTCGAGACATAATACTAAGATAGCGAAAACTGGATCAACAAAAACGCTAAGCTAAATAGGCAGCGACGGTAGCCCGCTTTAAACACAGCTAGACATACGCCATCGCGGTAAATGAGAAGACTTTTAAGGTTTGAGCTTCCTGGCTACCCTGATATTGGCCATTCGACTAACATTCGTACGGTTGACTTTGTCAGAAGACACTTGTCCAGTACATTCCTTTGCGTCAGCTGTTTCCTAAATTCTTCAACTCCTCAAAAGCATTCCACCTGGGAACTCTCTTCATATATTCTGTATAACCACTCTAAATCTAGATTGTCTTTGAAAATTATCTAATTATCTTCGATCCCTTCTTGGTGGGCGAGCTTCGTCAACTTTCAAGGTTCGCCCATCGAAATCGGAACCGTCCAATGCCTCTTTTGCTTTTTCGGCTTCCGACGGGTCAGACATTTCAACAAATCCAAAACCTCTACCTTCAATTATATTGACTTGCTTAACTTCACCATGCTTGGAAAACAGTTCCTCCAACTGTTCATTAGTTACGGAATAGCTAAGATTTCCTACATAGAGTTTACTACCTTGCATTCTACCCTCCTTTTCTTCTTTATTTCTCTTTGCCCAATAATGTCTTTTCCGGAGGTAGAAGCAAGCTAGCGACTCTCATCTCTTTAACAACACTATCAAACATAAGAGAACCTCATTAAGGACTTGTTCCAGAAAAATTAACTGAGCATTTTTATCACCCCCTCCAGTATTTGCCAGCCATTTCATATAATACCAAAATATAGGAATACTGTGCTTACTTTATCTCATGCTGTGTCTTTAATATACCACAAAAAGGGCAATGCTTGGATATCCTTGGGGAGTATCAAGAGAGACTGCTATTTCCTGTCTTAGGTAATCAGTTTGCATTATCTTTGTGCCAATAACAGTCTGTTTATCATGGTAGCAAAACAGAATGGCAATCTTATGGGGTTGTGTGTTGGAGAGCGAGACTAAATTGACTCAAAGGTGAAGGTAATTTATACTTGGTACGGAAATTAATGGTGGTAAAAAGCGGCATGCCAAGTCCTATTTCCTGCAAAGGCCATCTTAGTGAACGTGCTGCTGATTGAAGAAGTCCTGTTTGTCCACGGATAATTTTTGTTGTAGGAGGTGAGATTATGGCTAAAATAACGGGTGGGGAAGTTTTGAAGCGCTGCCTTGTTCAAGAAAGCGTTAAATATGTTTTCGGTGTGTGTGGCGCCCAATTTTTACCTTTTTTGGATGCCATCTACAAGGACGAGCAAATTGAGTTCATTGGTACAAGGCATGAAGCTGCAGCGGCTCATGCGGCAGACGCCTGGACACGGGTGACGGGGAAACCAGGTGTATCTATTGGAACGGTGGGACCTGGAGCGGCGAATTTGGTTGCCGGAGTATATCCCCCTTCCGCTGATAGCATACCCGTAATAGCAATTACGGCACAGAATCAGACATGGCGTTCGTATCCAGACCACGGTTCCACTCAAGGCTTAGATCAAATTTCGCTATTCAAGGGGGTCACTAAATGGAATGCTGTTGTCTCTCATTGGAAGCGCATCCCTGAGCTTGTTTACCAGGCCTTCAGGATAGCCACATCAGGTAGACCTGGACCGGTTCATCTCGATTTCCCTTCAGATGTCATGTTTCAAGCCGAAGAGGAAAATGAACTTGAGATTATTCCCCCCGAGAGTTATAGACCCATGGGTCGTCCGGTTGGGGATATTTCGTCAATCGACCAAGCTGCGAAAATGCTGAGCGACGCAAAGTTGCCGCTCATCCATGCTGGTGGTGGAGTTCTTCGTTCAAAAGCTTCCCAGGAACTTATCGAGCTCGCTGAGTATTTACAAGCCCCGGTAACCACTTCTGTACAAGGAAAAGGCAGCATCCCGGAGGACCATCCCCTCTGCCTTGTTTCAAGTTGCTTTGGCACGGCGGGAGTCATTGCTCAGGCCGATGCCGATGTCGTACTTCTGGTTGGAGGGCGACTAGCGGACCTTGAGTTCTGGGGCAAGCCGCCTGCTTGGGGCGAAGCACCACAGCAGAAACTTATCCAGATAGATATCGCTGGTGACATGATTGGGGTTAACCGGCAGGTGGACATCGGTATAGTTGGCGACGCAAAATCCACCCTTCATGCCCTTTTGGAAGCGCTGAAGAAATATACGTCGAAAAAACAGGAGCGTGAGGCTCTTCAATCATACAAGGAAGCGGAGAACAATTGGCTTGAAGGCTTCAAGGGAATGTGTGAGTCGGATGATGTGCCGATCCACCCAGCGCGACTGGCAAAAGAAGCGCGGGAATTCTTTCCCCGGGATGCTATCGCCGTGATCGATGGGGGAAACACATCTGTCTGGTGTGTGCGTCTAAACCGTATCTATGAACCAAATACATTCTTAAGCTGTTCATCTGGAGATGGCGGTCACCTCGGAGCCGGTATTCCCTATGCTATCGCAGCCAAGTTAGCAGCTCCCTTGAGGAAAGTATACTGTGTCACCGGCGATGGCTCATTCGGTCTCAACATCCAGGAATTGGAAACGGCGAGTCGTCTACAGCTGCCTATCGTGTTCATAGTTCATAATGACAGTGCTTGGGGAATGATAAGAGCTGGACAAACAGCGTCTTTTGGAAAAAGATACATTGGAGTTGACCTGGGTAACATCCGCTACGATGAAGTCGCTCGGGGCATGAATTGCTATGGGGAAAGAGTGGTGAAGCCTTCCGAGATCAAACCTGCCTTACAAAGGGCAGTCGACTCCAATCTTCCCGCAGTGGTAGACGTAGTAATTGACAAAGAAGTATTACCCTCACCGGATCTTGAGCTTTGTGTGGGAATGTGGTTAGAGGGTTGCGGTGAATAAGCAAGAAACGCAATAGTAGAGAGATGTGGTGGTTTGTAAGTCCCAGGATAGCTTTCGGTGAGGATGCGCTTGATTATCTGGAGGAAGTTAAAGCCAGGAAAGCGGTAATAGTAACAGATCAGGGAATAAGAAAAGTCGGTTTTGTAGAGAAAGTCACAAGTTACCTGGAAAAAAACGCAACTGAAGTTGAGACATTCGAGGCAGTGGAGCCGGATCCATCAAAGGAGACTGTATTCAAATGTGTAGAGCTCCTCAAGAGGTTTGAACCTGAACTGATAATTGGCTTGGGTGGTGGATCCCCCATAGATGTCGCAAAAGCAGCATGGCTGCTTTATGAAAACCCTGGACTATCTCTGGAAGAAGTAACACCATTTGCCGAGGTGACCACGGGTAAGAAAGCCAGGCTGATAACGATACCCACCACCAGTGGGGGTGGGGCAGAACTTTCCTGGGCGATGGTGGTCACGGACAAGACGGAACAGAGGAAATTAGAACCCGCGACGCGTGAGGTCATTGCGGATATATGTATCTTGGATCCATCCTTAGTCTCAAGAATGCCTCCGCAACTCACTGCTGATACCGGGTTGGATGCGCTTGCCAACTGCATAGAAAGCTATGTTTGTGAATGGCGGAATGATTTTACCGATGCGCTTGCGATAAAAGCGATGTCGTTGATATTTGAATACCTGCCTAAGGTGTACAAAAACGGTGATGATATGATTGCAAGGGAGCGCATGCAGAATGCCGCTGCGATGGGGGGACTAGCTTTTGGCAATTCTCAGGTGACTATTGCACATAGCATGGGGCATGCGCTGGGTTCTATTTTTCATGTTTCTCATGGTCGCAGCGTGGAAGTGGTGTTGCCTTATGTAATACAGTACACTAAAACAGTTGCCGCCGATAGATACGCTGAGCTCGCAGCCGCGATCGGGATAAAAGCAAAATCGAGTGAAGAAGCTACCGATAGATTGGTTGTTGCCGTGAAAGAGCTAATCAAACAACTAAACGAACCTCTCTCGATCAAAGAAATAGGGATAAGTGAGAAGGATTTCAGAGAAAAGCTCGATCTACTAATAGAGCGAGCAGAGTTAGATACTTGTACAATAACTAGTCCAAGAGCTCCATCCGAGGACGAGTTTAGAAAACTCTTCCTCCACGCTTATGAAGGTAGGGATGTGGACTTTTAG
>CAZYNG010000015.1:0-11579 GCA_964648615.1 uncultured Dehalococcoidales bacterium
ATATCACCGTATCAGATAGCAAAACTTTTTGATGTGGCTGCTTTATATTAGCTGTGCCTGGGTAGCGGGTATTCTTATAGGCTCAAAACTTAGCTTACCCTTGATAATTGTCCTACTCGGTGTTTTCCCGTTTTTGTTTATCCCTCTTTTCCGCAATAGAAGACAGAGCTTAATAGTGATAGGATTGTGCCTTTTTGCCTTAACTGGAGGTATCCTTTATTTTCCATCAAGCTTACCTCGAGTAGATGAACATTCTATTTGCTCCTACAATGAGCAAGGGACAGTAGAAATCCAGGGGATGGTGGCAGAGGAGCCCGATGTTAGAGATAGATATTGTCTGTTAACCATTTCAACCAAGGAGATAAGCATGGAGGGTGAAGGGAAGGAGGTCTCAGGTGCTGTCCTGGTGCGTGTATCAAGATATCCTGAGTATCATTATGGGGATATACTCGGGGTGACCGGAGAATTAGAGACACCACCCACGTTTGAAGATTTTGACTACAAAAGCTATCTGGAACATCAGGGGATTTACTCTATCTGTTATTACCCTAAGATAGAGATTCTGGATGAAGGCAGAGGTTTTGAACCTTTGCAATGGCTTTATTCTTTCAGGGGTAGGCTTTCTGATTCTCTGACTAAAGCTCTACCTGAGCCACAAGGCTCGTTAGCTCAGGGTATCTTGCTTGGCATAAGGAGCAACATACCTTATTCTGTGACACAAGCTTTCTCAAGGTCAGGGACTGCCCATATATTGGCTATTTCTGGCTTGCATATCACTATCATAATCGGCATTCTCCTCAGTTTTCTAATTTTGGTTTTTGGAAAACAGCGCTCCATATATATCTGGCTTACCCTTATTGCTATCTGGATCTATGCCTTGCTTACTGGAATGCATCCGCCGGTAATTCGCGCTACCATGATGGGCAGCTTATTCTTGTTAGCTGAATATTTGGGAAGACAGCGAAGTGCTATTACTGCGCTGGCTTTTGCTGCCGCAGTGATGGTGGGCATTCAGCCTCAAATTCTATGGAGCATCTCCTTCCAACTTAGCTTCACGGCAATGCTTGGGCTTATTTTGTTCTATCCTTATCTTAAGAGTTGGGGAAGGAAAGGCGTTGCCAAGGTATTTGAATACAGGGACAGAGCTATAGCTATCGGTAATGTTTTTGCGGATAGCTTTGCGGTGACCATAGCGGCTATTATCGCAGTCTGGCCACTTGTAGCCTACTATTTCAACGTTGTTTCACTGGTCGGTGTTCCAGCCACGTTCCTTTCTCTGCCTGCTTTACCAGCTATCATCGTTGCCTCTGCGCTGGTTGCTTTTGTGGGATTATTTGCCGTATTTGTATCTCAAATTTTAGGCTGGGTCGCCTGGTTATTCTTAACCTATTTGCTTTTGGTAGTTGAGGGCTTTGATGCCTTGCCATTCTCTTCTTTCCAGGTATCCGCTATCCCTGTGTGGTTGGTATGGGAATATTACATCATACTTGCAATAGTTGTGGCATGGCTTAATTATAGGAAGCAGTTGAACGATATCTTCTCCAGGTTAGCTTCTAGGGAAGAGGGAGGTAGTCAGTGATGGCTAAATTCTCCCGGCATTCGCTTCTGAAGTGGCTCATTCCTCCTCTTTTATTAGTGGCTATACTGGTCTGGGCTGTAGTTCTCACCACGCCGGATGATAACCTTCACGTGACCTTCCTCAATGTGGGGCAAGGAGATGCCATCTTGATACAAACACCCGATCATCAGAATATACTTGTTGACGGTGGTCCCAGCCCTCAGACAATAAGTTTGGAGTTAGGCCGGAAGCTTCCCTTCTGGGATAGAACAGTGGACCTGATGGTATCCACGCAGCCTCACGCTGACCACATTACTGGACTGGTGGAAGTGCTGCAAAGATATGAAGTGAAGCAGGTGCTCGAGCCCGGTGTTTCTTATAGTTCCTGCGTTTATCAAGAATGGCTTGTGCTCGTTGAGGAAAAGGGAATCAAGCATGATATGGCCAAAGCGGGGCAGGAAATCGATTTGGGCAGTGGAATTAAGATGGAAGTGCTCAATCCTCCCAATGAGTTTTTTGAGGGGACTAGCGCCGATGTGGACAACAACGGGGTGGTATTAAAACTGAGTTGGGGTGAAATCAGTTTCTTGCTTACCGCAGATATCAGATGGGACGGAGAATTTGAGCTTATTAAACAGCGGGCTAATTTGAAGAGTACAGTGCTTAAGGTAGCCCATCATGGCAGCAAGACATCCGCCACGCCGCAGTTTCTAGCTGTAGTTGACCCTCAAATAGCAGTAATCTCGGTAGGAGCAAACAACACTTTTGGGCATCCAAGCCCCGAGGTGGTGGAGAGGCTGAAAGGAAGGCTGGGTGAAGACAACGTCTACTTAACTTCCCAGAATGGCACCATTGAGTTTATCACAGATGGGGAGAAACTGTGGGTGAGGATGGAGGGGTGACAAAAGCCATTCATTCCTTGACATGGGTAGCTCGTAACTAATACAATGTAGCATCCGTAAAGCTAGCATGGGTACGATATGGCTCAAGTAAGGCTTGGCTCTGGTGAGAGCTTCGATAGTTTGTTGCGCAGATTCAACAGGCAGGTGCAGCAAGGCCGTATTTTAGCTGAGGTTCGTCGTCGAAAGTTTTTTGTGAAACCGAGCGAGGCGCGGAAGAGGAAACAGGCGGCAAAGAGGCGAAAAACCGTAAGGGGTATGCGGTGACGCTGGGGGAGAAAATAAGGGAGGATCTGTATCAAGCAGTTAAGCAGCAGGATAAGGTACGAATCTCCGCACTGCGCTTGCTCATATCCAGGATAAAGTATGCTGAAATTGCTGAACGAAAACCTGTCGATGATAACAAAATCATTGACCTCCTTAGCGGAGAAGTGAGGCAGCGGCGAGAAAGCATCGAGGCTTTCAAGCAAGGGAATCGCAGTGACCTTGTAGCTCAGGAAGAGTCAGGCTTGGCTATTGTCTTAGAGTATCTTCCCAAGCAAATGGGTCGTGAGGAAATTATAGCTGCAGCACGGCAAGCAATTGATATGGTTGGCGCAGGAGGGGAGATGGACAAAGGTAAAGTCATGTCGCAGCTTATGCCCCAGCTTAAAGGTAAAGCTAATGGCAAGGCGGTAAGCGAGATAGTTTCTGAGCTACTTGCTCAAGCCTGATTTCTTTACATAATACTAACTCGGGATTCTGGTGATAAACAGGATAACCACTTTTAGATAAAGCGGGAGGTGATTCTTGGATGGCTGAAGTTTGTCCATTCTGTGGCATACAATACAAAAAGGAAAAGGTTTCCAATTTAGGAATAGTCATTTGTCCACCATATGATGAGATTAGTCCCGCAAAACAGAAACTTTATTACCAGAAAAGTGATTACAATGTGATTCGCCTGGAACTTCCTGCCCAGCCATCCGCAGGTAGTACCAGGAGTAGGTCTAAGTATGGCAATGCTGCGATGACCTTGAAAAGCTGGCTTGGAGAAGGGGTTCTTCAAGCTGACGGCTCACCTGCTTTTTACCTCCATGACCATTATTTTAGCTATGATGGGAGGAGGAGGCGGCGTGAACTAATAGCCCGGGTTAAACTGGCGCCGTGGGGTGAAGGCATATATCCTCACGAAGAAACATCTACCAAAATGAAGCGGGATAGACTTCAGATGTTACGAACTTGCCAGACTGCCCCCAGTCCCATCCTTGCTCTATACCAGGGCAAGGACAAGGAGATCGCCGGGATATTTTCGTCGGTGTCACAGCATAACCCGCCGGTGGACTTAATTGATTCTGGTGAACGTCATCTCATTTGGGCGATAACTGAGTCTCAGCTAATACGCCAAATCAGTGGTCTTTTATCTGATTTACCCTTTTATGTTGCTGATGGTCACCATCGTTATGAGACTGCGTTAGCATATCAACGGGAAAGGATAGAACAGCTTTCTTCTCCAACCGGGAAGGAAGCTTTTAATTATATAATGATGTCCTTGGTTGAGTTTTCCGACCCGGGACTCGTTGTTTTGCCTATCCACAGGCTGGTACGCGGCATATCACCTGATACCAAAGCTAAACTAATCCGTTGGCTAACGAACCAGGATTTCTTTACAGTGGAGACAAATCCTTTATCAGATATCAAGGCCAATTTAGCTGAAAATATCTTCCATAAACTAAAACCTGCTGAGGGGGAAGGCGCACTTTTAGGAGTTTTGGGATTGGAGGATGATTCACTAATAATATTAAGACCACGCCCGGATGTGTCTATTGATAAAGCAATGCCTGTAGCTCGCTCCCAGGCTTATAGGGAACTTAGTGTCAGTCTTCTTAATCACCTTATTCTGGAGGAAATTTTGGGCATTGACTCTAGCAGAGATGATGTTAAATATACCGCCGATGTTGACGAAGCTTATCGAAGAGTGATAGAAGGAGATTATCAATTAGCCTTTATCACCTCGTTACCCAAAGTAGAGGTGGTTAAGACCATTGCTGATGCCGGTGATAGAATGCCAAGGAAATCGACTTACTTTTACCCCAAAGTTCCTGCCGGGTTAGTTATCAACCCTCTCTGGTGATTATATTTTAACCAGTTTAGCAGTATAAACATCGGGCAACGCCAGGATTTCCTTTCGTTGCTCTCCAGTCGGTGGTTCATCTAAAGCCAGAAGCGTAAGCTGTTTCCCCCCCGCTTTTTGTCTGCTTGAGTGCATTGCGCTGATATTGATGCCAGCTTTACCCAACACGGTTCCAATGGCACCAACACGGCCGGGAGCATCAAGATGGTCACAAAGTAGAAGGTAGCCTTCCGCAGGTATTATGTCCACCCAGAAGTCATTAATTTGAACGATGTGGGTTGCACTATCTCTGAGTGTTCCTGATATGGTAGTAGTGCCTGCATCTGTATTAACCTTTAGAGTGAGTAGGTTAGGATAGTTGGCACAGGTTAACTCTTTTTCTTCAGCAAGTTTCAAACCACGCTGGGCGGCGAAAAAATTAGCGTTAACCAAATTTATTTTTTCGTCAGTCATCTGTCGGAGCAATCCACTGATAATGGATACCTTTACCGGGCTTAAATCATAATTGGCTATCCCACCGCTGTACTTGATATGAATATCAGAAATTGATCCCTCCATTAATTGGCTGGCAAAGCTGCCAATTAACGTGGCTCCTTCTAGCAGTGGCAGTAATTCCGGGGAGATGTAAGGCATATTGATGGCATACTTGCTGAATTCTCCGCGAAGGACTGTTAAAACCTGGTCAGCAACATCTTTAGCGACATTTGCTTGTGCTTCAACGGTTGAGGCACCAAGATGCGGGGTGACAATTATTTTGTCGCTTTTAAAAAGGATGCTATCCGTTGCTGGCTCGGTGCTGAAGACATCAAAGGCAGCCCCGGCTAGCTTACCTTCTTCAATCGCTTTGAACAATGCTTCTTCATCGATCAAACCACCCCGAGCGGAATTAATAACATAAGTTGTGGGTTTCATTTTTTCAATTTCTTCAGCACCGATTAGGTTCCTGGTAGCTTGAGTCAATGGCGTATGAAGGGTAATAAAGTCAGCTTCCTGAAATAACTCCTCTAAAGGAACAAGGTCAATCTTTCTAGTTTTGGCATAGTGTGCTGAGATGAAAGGGTCATAAGCAATAACCCGCATTTCAAATCCTTGAGCTCGTTTGGCTACCTCGGAGCCAACATTCCCCAGGCCAATAATTCCCAGAGTCTTGTTTCTGATCTCGGTGCCCATTAGCTTGCTTCGCTGCCATAGCCCCGACTTCAGTTGAGCATTAGCCTTGGGTATGTTCCGTGCTAAGGCGAGGATGAGAGCGATGGTATGCTCAGCGGCAGACACGGTATTGCCTGTAGGAGCATTCACTACCACTATGCCTTTTCTGGTAGCGGCAGCAACATCGATGTTATCCACCCCTATCCCTGCACGACCAATAACTCTTAGATTCTTCCCGGATTCAATTATCTGCGCGGATACCTTCGTCTCGCTACGGACAACGAGTGCACTATAATCGTTGATTATCGCTTTAAGCTCATCAGGCTTTAATTTGAGCTTGACATCAACTTGAGCATGCTCAGCGAGAAATTTTATTCCTTCTTCAGCAATGGGGTCTGCGACTAAGACTTTCATCTAAGTTAATACCTCACTTTCGGCAAAGCTTTTTCTATTGCTTCCAATGTTATTCTAATATCATCTTCGGTGACCAGCCCCATGTGGCCAATGCGAAAGATTTTACCGGACAACTTGCGTTGACCTCCAGCGATGACTACATCATATTCCTCTCTCAGGATTTGGACGAGTTTAGGCGCATCAAGCTTGTCTGAAGCATTGACTGCAGTAACTGTATTAGAGGCGCAACTTTCATCAGGGAGAAGAGATAATCCCAGGGATTTTATGCCATTTCTAGTCATCTGGCCTACTCTCTTGTGCCGGGCAAATACATTTTGTAATCCTTCATTCAGCATCAAATCCAGGCTAGCATCCAGAGCAAAGCAAATAGAAATGGCTGGGGTCCAGGGCGTCTGTCCCTTTTGTAAGTAGTCATTGGCTTTAGTGAAGTCGAGGTAAAACCGTGGCATTCTAGCCTGTGAACAAGCTTCCCATGCTTTTTCACTTACGCTAATCATTACCAGGCCAGGGGGAACCATCCATCCTTTTTGGGAAGCGGTTACTACCACATCACAGTGCCAGTCGTCTGTGGGTAAGTCGATGCACCCAAGGCTGCTTACAGCATCAACGAGAAGTAGCTTGTCAAATTCCTTGACCACTGAGCTTATGCTGGCCAGGTCGTTGGTTACGCCGGTGGAGGTCTCGTTATGGGTAACCATAACTGCCTTGATGTTGGCATTTGACTTTAAAGCCTGGCGTATTGCTTCCGGGTCTGCCGTGGTTCCCCATTCAAAGTTGAGGCGATTTACTTTGCCGCCATATTGCTCAGCGATATCAGCAAAGCGGTCACCAAATACACCACAGGAGCAAGCCAGTATATCATCGCCTGGAGACAGTGTATTGACGATAGCTGCTTCTAGCCCACCTGTTCCAGCGCAGCTGAGTACAAGAACATCTTGTTTAGTCTGAAATATCTGTTTCAACCTTACCGTTAGTGATTGGAGAAGCTGGTCAAATTCCCTGCCACGATGATTTATCATCTGACGGCTCATTGCTTGAAGAGCTTCTGGCGGGCATGGTGTAGGTCCTGGTATACGTAGCTGCATGTTACAAACCTCCCAAAGATAATTCAATCGCTATCCTGACAAAGTCGCGTTTTCCCACCTTTAGAACGCTGCCGTTGTGGGCATCGATGATATTGCTGCTTATTTTATTGCCGTCCAGCTCGATTGCTCCTTGTGCAAGAAGGCGCTTCAACTCACTGTTGCTCTTAACTATCCCTTCTTTAACTAAGGTAGGAGCAATGTCAATACGATAAACCTCATCTTCAACATGGCTAGTGGTAAAGGCGTATTCCGGAATATCCTCCGGCAGCTTTCTTTGTTGAAATACCATGGAAAAATATCTTTCCGCCTCTTTGGCAGATTCAACGCCGTGGAATTGAGCTGCAATCTCATATGCCAATCGTTTCTTGAGTATCATCGGGTTAGTGGAATGGGAGTCCAGCTGCTCCCTAAAACCAGTGATTTCCTCATCAGGGACATCAGTTGCTAGCTGGAAATAATCGATAATAAGGTGGTCAGGAATTGACATTACTTTGCCGTACATTTCCTGGGGGGGCGTGTCGATACCTATATGATTACCGAAGGTCTTGCTCATCTTTAGTTTGCCATCGGTTCCAACCAGGAGAGGCACGAGGAAGACTTGCTGGGGGGATTGCCCGCTCATCTGCTGTAGTTCTCGACCCAACAGGCAGTTAAACTTCTGGTCAGTGCCGCCAAATTCAACATCAGCTTGAATAACCACTGAATCATAAGCCTGGAGCAAGGGATAGAGCATTTCAGCCAGGGAAATAGGATTCCCTGCACTAAACCTTTTGCTGAAGTCTTCTCTCGCCATAAGCTGGGCCATGGTGAATTTACTGGTAAGCTTAATCACCTCATGCAGACCAAATTTATCGTACCACTCACTTTGCCATTTCACTTTCGTTTTAGCTTTATCTACTACTTTGAAGAACTGTTTCATATAGGTCTGGGTATTAGCCTCTATTTCCTTCTGCGAAAGCATAGGGCGGGTAGCTACCTGTCCACTGGGGTCTCCAATCCGTGCTGTCCAGTCGCCCACTATCAGAATAATTGTATGCCCCAGTTCCTGGAATTGGCGTAATTTCCTCAATCCAACTACATGTCCGAGGTGGATATCGGGAGTACTGGGGTCAAACCCTTGCTTAAGCCTCAGGCGTTTCCCTGATTCCAGTAGCTTTATGAGTTCCTGTTCAACAGTGACTTCAGCCACACCGCGTGTTAGCAATGACTCAAATTTGGAATCCGTCATTTCATTTCGTTACCCGCGATTTTTCTTGCTTGTTCAACATCTTTTTCAATCTGAAACTTCAGCTCCTGGGGAGAAGTGAACCGCTGCTCATCCCTTATTTTGCGGATGAATTCTACCTTGAGTTCTTTGCCGTATAGTTCGCTATGATAGTCTATCAGATAAGTCTCCACAGTTTTTTGACCTTGTCCGAAAGTGGGACGAATGCCTATATTTGTTGCTGAGGCGAATTGTTGACCATCTGCGTGGGCGATTGATGCGTAGACTCCGTTGCCCGGCAGTACCTGCTGTGAATCTATGTCAAGGTTCGCAGTGGGGAATTCCAAGGCATGTCCCCGCTTATCGCCAGTGATGACTTTGCCGCTGATGCTGAAGGGATGCCTCATTAACTTCCTCACCTTTTCCATATTTCCTTGAGTAAGCGTTTGACGTACAAGAGTGCTGCTTACTGTTTCGCCATCGATTGTGAACGGTGACACGATGTGTACAAAAAACCGCATTTCCTTCCCCAGTGCAGCAAGTTTTTCGGCATTTCCTTGGCGTCCTCTTCCAAGGGCGAAATCGTCCCCGATTACCAGCCCCCGCATTTTGAGATATTTTCTGAGCAGGGTAACAAATTGTCTCGCAGAGAGTTTTGCTACCTGCGGGGTGAAGGATAGCAAAGCAATCAAATCTACACCAAGATGGCGGATTTCCTTAACTCTATCGTCTAAACTCATTAAGTAAGGCAATTGATTATGGGGGTCCAGTACTGATTGAGGATGAGGGTGAAAAGTAACTACTCCGCTGAGCAAATCTCTTTCTTGAGCTTGGTGAATTAGCTTTTCAATTAGATAGCGATGTCCTTCATGCACGCCGTCGAAAACGCCGATGGTGAGGACTGTTTCCTCATGGGGTACCACGTTTGCTAGTTCTTGTTCGATGGTCATAAAAAGCTTCAGGGACTTGCCTTTACGCCACTAGCGGCTAACTTTCTACCTGTTGCCTGAGCTATTTGTGTTAATTGAGACATGAGTTTGCCAAAATTATCGAAGGTGAGTGATTGTGCGCCATCCTTAAGTGCCAAATCGGGATTAGGATGGACTTCTATCATAAGCCCATCAGCCCCAGCGGCTATGGCAGCAAGTGATACCGGTGTTACCAGGTGCCATTTTCCTGTAGCGTGGCTCGGGTCAGCAATGATTGGCAGGTGGCTAACTTTCTTGATAGCCGGTATAGCACTGACATCCATAGTATTACGGGTATAAGTCTCGAAGGTTCTCACGCCTCGCTCACAAAGGATAACCCGTTCATTCCCTTGAGCGAGGATATATTCCGCAGCTAATAGCCACTCCTGAATAGTGGCTGATAAGCCTCTCTTAAGCATCACTGGCTTCTTTGTTTTCCCTACCTCATCGAGCAGGATGAAGTTTTGCATGTTTCGTGCTCCAATTTGCAGTATATCAGCGTAACCAGCTACCAGTTCAACATCAGTCGGAGTGATTACCTCGGTGATTACAGGCATTCCCGTTTCCTCACGGACTTTCGCTAGTAATTTGAGTCCTTCTTTACCCAGGCCGCGGAATTGATAGGGGGAGGTGCTTGGCTTGAAGGCGCCTCCACGTAATATATTGGCGCCACTTGCCTTGACTGCCAGAGCCGTGGTTAGCAGTTGTTCTTCAGTCTCTACGGCACAGGGACCAGCTATGACTACTATTTCATCACCACCAATGGTGATATCATTTATCTGCACTGTAGTATTTTGGGGGTGAAACTCTCGGCTGGCAAGTTTGTAGGGTTTGCTAATAGGGATAACTTGTTCTACGCCGGGAAGCAATTCCATCCTGTCCTGAAGTTCGGGAAAGATTTGTCCCAGTATGCCAACTACGGTGTGCTCCACACCTTGAGAAACGTGCGCTTGCAGCCCATATTCTTCGATGCGGCGAACAACAGTGTTAATTTCTTCTTTTTTGCAGTCGCCTTTCATCACTACGATCATGCCTTACCTCCAGTTGCCGTTAGTTTGTCTTCCTTTAATTTTTTGGCTTCCCCTAAATAGATATGGGCGATTTCTTTAGCCTTCTTTTCGGTGTTTACCAACATCAGAATTCTCAGGCAATGAGGTAAGGCACCAGGAACGTTCATCTCATGTGCGCAAAGCAGGGCAATGTGCTGTGGCCATCCCAACTCTCTTGTTGCTGCTGCAGGGAATTCGGCATTTAAGTCAGGTGTAGTGCTAAAAAATATAGCCCCTATATCATCAATTTCAATTTCGTTAGCCCGAAGTATCTCTTTGAGCAATCTTTTCGTTGCCGTCATAATATCCTCTCTATCATTATCAGGCACCGTAATTGCACCTCTAATGCCGCGACATCTCAATCTATTAGTCTCCTTCGTAAATTTAAGGTAATAGCCTAGCTTTTTTATTAGTTTGCGTCAAGTTACATCACGTAAATTGGAGCCACTGCTTAATTGTTAAGGCTACCTTACCGGCAATTTGGCGTGTTTGTGCGGTTATTTCGCGTAAACTGAAAGTGAACTTTGTTTTGGGTTATACTAAAATATTAATTGCAATGGATGACATCTTGCTTGTGGATAAGCCTAAAGGGCTTACTTCGTCCCGCGTGGTGGAGTTAATAAGGAAGGAGTTGAAGGTAAAGGCTGGCCATACAGGTACGCTAGACCCTATAGCCACAGGGCTCTTGATTGTTCTCATGGGCAGGCGCACTAAGGAAGCCTCCTCATTCTTAACGCTGGATAAGAGTTATGAGGTGAAAGCCAGGTTGGGTGTGCGAACTGACACCTTTGATTGCGATGGGAAAATTCTGCAGCAAAGCGATGCCACGATAACGAAGGATGAGTTACAGGAAGTTCTGAAGGGATTTCGTGGTGAGATCTGGCAAGTGCCCCCTCCATTTTCTGCCAAAAAGTTAGCCGGGCATAAAGCTTATGAACTGGCTAGGAAAGGCGTTAGCGTGCAAGTGCCGCCTAAGAAGGTTAGCATTTATTCCTTCAAGCTTGAGGAGTTCCAATTTCCGTATTTCACTTTTGCCTGCGATGTTTCTTCCGGGTTTTATGTTAGAAGCCTGGTTCATGATATTGGGACGAAGTTAGCCGTTGGTGCTATTGTGGTGGAAGTTCGCCGCACCAGAGTTGGTCA
>CAZYNG010000016.1:0-1843 GCA_964648615.1 uncultured Dehalococcoidales bacterium
CTTTACCGCAGTGAGAGAATTGTTCATACCTATCCTTTCTGCTGGAGGTGTGAATCGCCTCTTCTCTATTATGCTAAGCCAGCCTGGTACATCAAAACAACGGCAGTAAAAGATAGGCTTACTGGTGGTAATGATGAGATAAACTGGTATCCTGAGTATATCAAGTATGGTCGTTTCGGTGATTGGCTGGAAAACAACGTCGATTGGGCTATCTCCAGGGAGCGCTATTGGGGGACGCCGTTGAATATCTGGCGATGTGAATCCTGTGGTAATCTTGACTGCGTAGGTAGCGTTGAGGAACTAAAGACAAGGTCAAAACTGACAGCTGACAGCTATCAACTGAAAGCTTTGAGTGATTTACATCGTCCTTACGTAGATGAAATCACTTTTCCTTGTCCTGGATGCAACGGTGTAATGCACCGTGTTCCTGAGGTACTTGACTGTTGGTTTGATTCTGGGGCCATGCCCATAGCCCAATGGCATTATCCTTTTGGGGATAAGGAGCAATTTGAACAGAATTTCCCTGCTGATTTTATTTGTGAAGCCATTGACCAAACTCGTGGTTGGTTTTATAGCTTACATGCTATATCCACGTTGCTCTTCGACCGCCCTTGTTTTAAAAATGTTGTCTGTTTAGGGCACATCGTGGATGCTCAAGGCGAAAAGATGAGCAAGTCTAAGGGTAACGTCGTTGATCCCTGGATGGTGGTGGACAACTATGGTGCTGATGTGCTTCGTTGGCACTTACTTACCGCAGCGCCCGGAGAAAATGTCCATCGTTTTTCCACGCAAATGGTAGCTGAGACAATGCGGGGAGATTTGCTTACTTTGTGGAATATCTATTCCTTTTTTGTTCTTTACGCTAACATTGACCATTTTGTTCCTCAGGAAGGGGAAAAGAATCTGTCTTTTTCTCACCTGGATAACTGGATTATCTCGGAGCTCAATCGGCTTATCGCTGACGTGACCAAGGCGTCAGATAATTATGACTTTACTTCAGCGGCACGTAGAGCCGGGAATTTTGTGGACGAGCTTTCCAACTGGTATGTAAGGAGGGGCAGGCGGCGATTTTGGAAAAGCGAAGAAGATGCCGATAAGTTAGCTGCTTATAACACCCTATACCAGTGTTTGGTAACCTTATCGAAGCTGTTGGCTCCGTTTGTCCCCTTCATTGCTGAGGAAATTTACCGAAACCTGATTTGTTCTGTGAATCAGCAAGCTCCCGAAAGTGTGCATCTGACTGATTTCCCATTGGCAAATGAAGCTAAAATTGATGACAGGTTGGACGGTGAGGTTAGATTAGCAATGAAGATAGCCAGTCTGGGCAGAGCGGCGCGAGCTAAAGCAGGCATCAAGGTACGGCAACCATTGGCTAAAGCAATTATTACATTAACGCAGGAAAGCGGAAGGGATGCTTTGCAGAAGTCTGCCGCTGATGTCATGGATGAGATAAATGTTAAGGAACTGGAGTTTGTTAAGGACACGCTCTCAGAAGACATGCCTTACCATGCTGTGGCTAATGATGGAAAATATTGGGTAGCTATAGATGCAAGGTTATCTCCCCAGCTTGAAGATGAAGGCGCAAGCAGGGAAATCGTGCGTCATATCCAGACTATGCGTCGTGCTGCCGGATTTGATGTTGCCGACCATATTGCTACCTACTATCAAGGAGAAGAAGATATTACCAGAGTGATGAAGGATTTTGCTGGCTATATCAAGCAAGAGACCTTGTCTCTGGAGCTTACTAAGGGTTTACCGCCTGAAGGTGCTTATGTTGAAAAGCATCGCATCTCAAACAGCGATGTTTTGTTGGCTGTCAGTAAGGTTGACTAGCTTTGTGGCG
>CAZYNG010000016.1:1943-11573 GCA_964648615.1 uncultured Dehalococcoidales bacterium
GTTTGAATATACACTCCCAGCCAGGGGCGAATTATATAGCCCTGGCGGATTAAATCTTCAATGATTGGCTTGGCGCTACTGCTGCTTATGGCGTAACCCATGTTTTCTGCCCCAAGGATCTTGGCACTGGTAATGCCTACCACTTCGCCCTTCATGTTCACCAGTGGTCCGCCACTATTACCGGGATTGATCGCTGCCGTAGTTTCAATCAGGGCATAGAGCTTCTCCCCGGATAATAACGTTATGGTGACGTTTGATCCACTTACAATTCCTTCGGTTACCCTCAGACCCATGCCAAAGGCATTCCCAATAGCCAGCACCCATTCCCCTATTGCTAGTGAGGAAGAATTGCCCAGGTAAGTGTAGGGTAAATCGCTAGCGTCAACTTTGATCACTGCCAGGTCAGTCAGCGCATCTTTGCCCACTACATTGGCGGAAAATGTCTCGCCATTATCCATAGTTACCTCAATATTTTGAGCGTTGGCAACCACATGCTCATTGGTAGCGATATATCCCTGCTCTCCGTCAATCACGAATCCAGAGCCTTGAGCTACCTCTGTAGTTACGGAAACTACCGCAGGTTTCACCTTTGTCACTACAGCGGAGAAGCTTGGCAACAAGGTGCTTGATTGATTGTATGTGGTAGGGAAAGTCCAATTGGGCTCAATTGTTTCGGTGGCATTGCTGGGGGGAGGGGGAGTGAATACTTCGGGCGCGATGCAGCCAGTTACGCTCAGCAGAATTAAAGCTAACGTCGCTAGAAAAAGGGAGATGTGTTTGAATTTATCACGCATTACAAACTTAATTTTATTACTCTAGCTTGGTTTGGACAAGTTTTCCTGTTATGTGACTTATTTAAGGATAGGTGGTAAAGTATTATAAAATGACTCAGCTATATTTGGAGCAGCTTTTGAAGGGGGTTGTAGAACCTTTGTTGCTTCTCGTTATCAGCGAGTTGCCGACGTATGGCTATCACATTGCCAAGGAATTAGACAAGAGGAGCAGAGGTTACTTCAAATTTGGAGGCAGCACCATTTACTCAGCACTACGCCGCTTGGAACGGGAAGGGTTGGTGTTGAGCACCTGGCAGCAGGTTACCCAGAAGCAAAAGCGGAGATGCTATGAGTTAACTGAAAAAGGGCATCAAATTCTAGCTGAGGAATTAAGCGAGTGGCAGCAATTTTATAATGCCACCAGTAAGGTTGTAAGTTACTGAAGCTATCTTTGCAGTCGAAAGCGAAATAGTGGTACTACGCATCTTAGGTGCCCATAGCAACGAAGCTAAAGGGGCTTGCCTAACTTCTTTGTTGCTCGATGATGTGTTAGCTATAGATGCCGGTGGGCTTACTTCCACCCTTTCTTTAGCCGAGCAAGAAAAAATCAAGGCTGTATTGCTTACACACCATCATTTTGACCACACACGGGATTTAGTCACTCTTGGTTACAATGCTGCTTTGTGGGATGGTCAAATTAAAGTCTATGCTCTATCTGAAACTCTAAACGTTGTTATTCCATGCCTTCTTGATGGCAAGATATATGCTAATCTGCTTGAATATCCCTCTAAGAAAAGACCCGCACTTCAGTTTGAGACTATTGAGCCATATAAGGAAGCAAATATGCAAGGATACAAAATTTTGGCATTACCGGTAAAACATAATACCCCAACTGTTGGTTATCAAGTTACCTCCCCCAAGGGTAAAAAGTTGTTTTATACCGGTGATACCGGTCCCGGGCTATCTGATTGCTGGGAGCGTATTTCTCCCGATTTACTTATCTGCGAGTCTTCCCTTCCAAATATGTTGGGAGATTTTGCCAGGAAAGCTGGGCATCTTACCCCACAACTGCTGAAAGATGAGCTTATCCAGTTCAAGCAACTTAACGGTTATTTGCCAAAGGTCATCGTGATTCATGTTGCTATTTTGCATGAGCAGGGAATTGAACAAGAAGTGGCCCAGGTAGCCAAGGAGCTGGGAGCTGATGTAAGCCTGGGCCACGAAGATATGCGGGTGGTGTTATAGGTTAGCCTACCTTTGGCAGCTCAGCCAGCGCCTCCTTTACCTTGTCCTCGGGATATTCATAATCCTGGAGCTTGCCCGAAAAGTAAGCATCATAGGCAGCCATGTCAACATGTCCATGTCCGCTGTGGGCTATCAGGATGGTTTTTGACTCGCCTGACTCTCGACATTTCAACGCTTCATCGATTGCCACTTTGATACAGTGGTTTGTTTCCGGTGCACTGATAATGCCCTCGGTGCGGGCGAAAGTCACCCCGGCTTTGAAGGTAGCAATCTGGTGCTCAGCCCTGGCTTCAACAAGACCTAATCGATGGAGGTGACAGATAATGGGTGCCATCCCATGATAGCGCAAGCCACCAGCGTGTATCGGGGGTGGGATAAAGCCATGTCCCAGGGTATACATCTTAATCAAGGGAGTGAGCTGGGCTGAATCGCCAAAGTCATAGGCATATGGTCCCTTGGTAACGGTGGGAGCAGACATAGGCTCGACATTGATGATACGCAGGTCTGGCCTTGTCCCATCAATTTTATCCTTGACAAAGGGCAAAAATAGCCCGGCGAAGTTTGAGCCTCCACCAATGCAGCCGACGATGATGTCGGGGTAGGCATCTGCCTTCTCCATCAACTTTTTCGCCTCCAGGCCGTTCACAGTTTGATGCAGCAGAACATGGTTGAGCACGCTGCCCAGGGCGTAGTGAGTGTCATCATGGGTCACACAATCTTCTACCGCCTCGCTAATGGCAAGACCCAGGCTGCCGGGACAATCAGGCCATTTTGCCAGCATATCTCGCCCTACCTTGGTATCCTCACTCGGGCTGGGCACGCATTTAGCCCCCCAGGTCTCCATCATTATTCTGCGGTAAGGCTTCTGGTGATAGCTGATGGCGACCATATATACCTTGATCTCAACGCCGAAGCAGGCGCCGCCGAAGGATAGGGCACTTCCCCACTGCCCTGCTCCAGTCTCGGTGCTGATGCGCTTTATCCCTTCCTGCTTGTTGTAGTATGCCTGGGCTACGGCGGTATTTGGCTTATGGCTGCCGGGAGGGCTTGTCCCTTCATATTTGTAGAAAATCTTTGCCGGCGTATCCAGAGCCTTCTCCAATCTATGTGCCCGAAATAGCGTTGTCGGTCTCCATAGCTGGTATATATCACGCACCTCCTCGGGTATTTCAATCCATCGCTCAGTGCTCACCTCTTGCTTGATCAGCTCCATGGGAAATAGGGGTGCTAAATCGTCAGGAGTGACTGGATTTCCAGTACCTGGGTGCAGAACCGGTGGCAGCGGCTCGGGCAAATCAGCCTGGATGTTGTACCACTGAGTAGGGATTTCTGTTTCGTCAAGGGTGAATTTTGTTCTTTCCATTTTCTAACCTCCTTTCATTGTTTGTCTATTTTCACCGTTTCTATTCAGGCGCCGGCGTGGCGCCAAGTCTTAATATTAACATAATCAAACCTCCTTCAGCATAATAAAAAGGCCTCTCGCCAGGGGGCGAGAGGCCTAACCTTCGCGGTGCCACCCCATTTCAGTCTTGCGACTATCTTTTATCAGGTACGGCTCAGCTTGAGAGCAATACCCCGGGCTTCTAACGGTGCCCTACCGACAAAGCCTACTCAGCCTTGTAGCCTTTCGGTTTGCAGCTCCCAGGTCCATTCCAGTCTTGCGCAAGTATCGGCTTACACCTTACCCGACTCTCTGAACTCCACCTCAGACTGTACTAGTCCTGTTCGCAGCCTTTCACTTATTCAGTTTCATTATATTCTATGTAGCAAGCCCACCCTTTGTCAAGAGAGGTTAGCTGGGCAAAGTTGAAGGCAGCTATAACATGCGCAAGGGAATCGTGATTCCATTCAGATGTGTGGTCATACTGTGAACAGATACAGCCTGATTGACAAACTCCGGGGTTCAAGGTAGAGTGTCTCGAATATGTCCCGAATATTTGATAGGGCGGGTGTAACGTAAAAACAGTCAAAGTAGGTGGGTGTGGCATGATGTGGGGCGACCTTATCCAGCCTTCTGTTGAGATGGCTGAGAAGGCTGATGTGCACTATCAATGTTACGATTTTCTCTCTGAATTTACCATGTCGTTGCTTTATCGGTTGAGGCAGAGGAGTCCTCTTTCAGGTTATCCCACCGATGTTGTGGAATGGAATAAACGGCTTTTGCCCATCGCCATCAAGAAGGGCATCAGGCTTGTTTCTAATGGAGGAGGGGCTAATCCCGAGATAGTTGCTGACGGGATATTGTATGTAGCTCAGGCGCTGGAAGTGCCTTTGAAGCTGGGAGTTGTTACTGGCGATGATGTGCTTGATACTATAAAGAGGCTGCGAAAGGAAGGGATGAAATTCCCCAACACGGATACTGGCGAGGAGGATATTACCAGCATCGAAGACAAGGTGATAGGTGCTCATGCTTACATCGGTGCTGACCAGATTATCGAGGCTCTTAAGGCGGGATGTGATGAGATAGTGGGAGGAAGGTTCTCCGATAACGCTTTATACGTTGGGCCAATGATGTATGAGTTTGGCTGGGAATATAAGGAACCTTATTGGAATAAGATTGGCGCTGCCATAACTGCGGGGCACATAGTTGAATCCTCCCGGTCGTGTTGTGGTGCGATGAGCAGCATATGGCGGGAGATTCCTGAGCCCTGGCATCCTGGTTATCCTATTGTCGAGATGAATGAGGATGGCACTGCGGTAATCACCAAGACGCCTGACACGGGTGGTTTGGTGAACCGCCAAACAATCAGGGAGCAGTTGGTCTACGAGATTCTCGACCCCCGAAACTATGTAATGCCCGATGGAATTGCTGATTTGACGACGCTGCATCTTGAGGATATGGGGCAGAACAGGGTAAGGATTACCAACATGACTGGAAAACCAAGACCTGACAAGCTGAAGGTAGGAATAGGCTTTCATGGTGGGTTTCTGTTTGATGTAACTGTTCACATTGTCTGGCCTGATGTTCTGGAGAAGGCGAGAATGTGCAAAAAGCATTTCCAGGAGTGGCTTAAGTGGGCTAATGTGCATCCTTTAGAGTGGGAGGTCCAGATTGACGGTGTTAACATGTGTTTGGGTCCCACCGTTTCCGTAGATGAGATAGAGGAAAAATATGGCAGGGACATTCCTGAGATAGGAGTAAGGTTTGCTACCAAGTGGCAAACTCGTGAAGAGGCGGAGTTCTTTAAGAGAGAGCTTGGAAGGGTTTGGTCAATTTTTCCTGGTTTGCCATTTGGACAGCATGTTCCGCCAGCGCCCATTCGGATAACAGCTTTCTGGCCAACGCTTATCCCCAGGAGCGAAGTCCATCCTGCATTAGCTATAAAGGAAGGCAGACTGTAGGAAGGAGGCAGAATGGCAGTAGAGATACCAAAGACGGGTAAGGTGCAACTAAAGGATATTTGCTATGCACGCTCTGGAGATAGAGGGGATAAAAGCAACATTGGTTTGCAGGCTATTGATTTCGACGAAGAGATTTATGGACTGATAAAGAAGAAGGTCACCCCCGAGGCACTGCAGAAGCATTTCAAGGAGTGGAGCAAGGGTGATGTGCATGTTTATCCCATGGATAACGTGAAGGCTTTGAACATCGTTCTTGACCATGGTCTTGGCGGGGGAATGACCACCACCCTCCGCTGGGATGGCACCGGAAGGGCAATGGGCCAGGCACTCTTGCGCATGTATATTGATGTCGATTAATAGTCTGTAACGCAGGTAACAGAAGTTCTCCAGCCTGGCAAAGGAGCTCACTTGCCGGGTTGGTTTTTTGTTGAGCTTGGTATTGTAAATATCACCTGGTTAGATTTATTATTTAATCAGGACTTCGTAATATGTGGGGATATCAATGGCGGTAACCGAAGAAAAGGAACTAAATATACAATCAATTAGCGAAGGTAAGTTGACCTGGTTCTATATTGAAAAGCCCTCTGCCGCTGAGGTTGAATTTTTAAAGCAGCGTTTCAAATTCCATCCCCTTAACCTGGATGACGTCTTGAGCCGTATCCAGCGCCCTAAAGTCGACGAATATGATGACCATTTGTTCATAGTACTCCATTTTCCTGTGTTTGATAAGGAGCATAAGATAACGAGGCCGAGCGAGGTAGATGTTTTTGTCGGGGAAAATTACCTTGTCACTGTGCATTGTTCTGCTGACCTCAAGCCACTGGCTAAGTTTTTCAGGGAGTGTCAGATTAATGAAGAGAAGCGACGCACCTATTTAGGACGAAGCTCCGGTTTTCTGCTCTACCATATTCTCGATAGGTTAGTTAACTATTGCTTCCCCATCCTGGGTAAGATTACCGAGAGCATTGATGATGTGGAGGATGTTATCTTCGCCAAAGCTGTTCCAAAGACAGTTCGTGAGATCGCCGTGATTCGGCATGACCTTATCTCTTTTCGCCGGGTTATCCATCCCCAGATACGGGTAATCGAGACGCTGGAGAAGGAGGAATATCCTTTCTTTAAAGAAGACCAGGAAGCTTATTTTGGTGATATTGCTGACCATACTCGTAAAATCTGGGATGGACTTGAAGATAGCAAGGAAGTCGTCGACGGGCTTGCTGAGACTAGCAACTGGTTAACCTCAAATCGCATCCAAGAGATAATGCGCGTTTTGACTATTATCATGGCAATCATAGCACCAGCTACATTGGTGGCTAGCATTTACGGTATGAACATCCCCCTACCAGGTGGACTGGAGTCAGGCGATCTTTTACCCTTAGGCATGTTGCTTTTAGTCATGGCATTTATCGGTGCAGGCATGATTGTTTACGGTCGCCGCCGAAAATGGTTGTAAGTATCCCTTGATTTAGAGCGGGCTCTTTTGCCTTCCAAACTGATGAGGTTCATCGCAGATAATAACGTTGGTAAATTAGCTAAATGGCTCAGGATTATTGGCTATGATACCTTGTTTTTTGATGAAAAGGATGATGGGAAACTGATTAAAATTGCGGTTAAAGAGGACAGGACGATTTTGACCAAGGACACCCAAATCATGGTAAGGCGGTTGGTTACCAGTGGCAGGCTAAAGGCTGTATTGATTAAACACGATAACCCCAAAGCTCAATTGCAGGAGGTGGTTACAAAACTAGATTTAGATTATCATCGTAAACCTTTCTCTCTTTGCCTGGAGTGTAACCAGCCACTAATGCCAAGAAGCAAGGAAGAAGTGCGGAGTTTAGTTCCGCCGTATGTATTCAAGACCCAGGACCACTATATGGAATGTCCAGTATGCCACCGTATCTATTGGCAGGGCACTCACTGGCAAAGAATGAGTAAGGAACTGGAGGAGCTTGCCAAGGAAGAGAAATGAAAATCGTCACCGCTGACCAAGTGAGGGAAATTGAAAATCAAGCTGTTAACTTGGGCGTTTCATTGGAAATGCTCATGGAAAATGCCGGCAACGCCGTAGCCGCACAGGTTAAGCAAGTGTTGCATAGCGCTGTTGGTAAAAGGGTGTTGGTTCTGGTTGGTCCGGGCAATAACGGTGGGGATGGCTTGGTAGCTGCGCGTTATCTCCATGACTGGGGAGCTAAGGTCAATATTTGCCTTTGTGCATCCAGAGCGCAGAATGATAAGAACCTTAAACTAGCTATGCAATGCGGGATACCTATTATCCACGCTTATGAAGGTAAGACTATCGCTGACCTGCGTGCTTCCATATCCTCGGCTGATGTCATCATTGACGCCCTTTTTGGCATTGGTAAAATCCGCCCTATTGAAGGGATATTCAAGGAAGTATTGCAAAATGTTTCTATGGTTAAGGGAACGAAGTCAAAGCCTGTCCTGGTGGCTGTTGATTTACCCTCGGGGCTCAACTCCGATACTGGCGAAGTAGACCCGAATTGTCTCTCGTGCGACATCACTGTTACCTTCGGTTATCCCAAAATTGGGTTATTTAGTTTTCCTGGCGCCGAGAAAGTGGGCAAGCTTGTCATTGCTGACATTGGAATTCCTCAAGATTTGGCTCATGATATAGATGTGGAACTGATAACCGAGCGGTGGGTAAAGGAAACTTTGCCACAGCGTCCTTTGAATGCCCATAAAGGTAGTTTTGGGAAGGTATTGGTCATTGCTGGCTCAGTTAACTACATCGGCGCTGCTTATCTTGCCTGTATGGGTGCTGCCAGAGTGGGTGCTGGATTGGTGACTTTGGCTACTGCTACTAGCCTTCACCCCATTCTGGCGTCTAAATTGACCGAAATAACCTATATCCCACTGCCTGAAGCTAAGACGGGAGTGATTGGTTCACAGGCAATCTCTACGCTACAATTGGAGCTTAGCAATTACGACGTATTGCTTCTTGGCTGTGGATTGGGACAGCATCCTGAGACGGTGGAATTCGTTAAGTCTTTGCTAACTGATAGCTCTCAGCTGTCAGATGTCAGCTGTCTAATTCTGGATGCTGATGCCGTTAATACCTTGGCTCAAATACCTCAGTGGTGGCGAAAGTTAAGGCGAGATGCTATCCTTACGCCGCATCCTGGGGAGATGGCGAGATTGTTGGGAATTTCGACAAAAGAAGTTCAGGAAAGTAGGTTATCAATAGCACAACGCTCAGCAAAAGAATGGAAGAAAACCGTTGTGCTTAAAGGGGCTAACACGATTGTGGCTGCTCCAAATGGGGAAGCCAAAGTGAATAATGCTGCAAATCCTGCTTTAGCTTCAGCGGGGACGGGGGATGTCCTTGCTGGCGCAATAGCTGGACTGGCGGCGCAAGGGCTTTCTCTTTTTCATGCTGCTGCCTGCGGGGTGTATCTTCATTCTCGAGCGGGCGAGATTGTCGCCGAGAAGCTGGGTGATGCCGGGGTAATTGCCACTGATTTGCTACCTGTTTTGCCCAGGGTAATCAAGGCATTGAGAGAGGGTTAGCTGTTATGTTACTGGCTATTGATATTGGAAACAGCAGCATCGCCATAGGTATATTTGATGGCGAGAAGCTTAAGGCTACCTGGCGATTAGCCACAAGGATACAGCGCGAGGCGGATGAATATGGTGCTTTGTTGGTTGCCTTTCTCAAGCAGAAAAAGTTGCCTATTTCGAGAATCACTGGGGGAGCGACCTGCAGCGTTGTTCCACCGTTGATCCCCGTTTTTCAGGAGATGTGCCGAAAATACCTGAATATTCTCCCTTTAATAGTTGAAGCGGGGGTTAAAACGGGGATACGCCTTTATGTGGATAACCCCCGGGAACTCGGTCCTGACCGGGTAGTGAACGCTGTTGCTGCTCACCATCTTTATGGAGGTCCGGCGATTGTCATTGACTTCGGCACTGCTACTACCTTTGATGTTATTTCTGAAGAAGGTGATTATCTGGGCGGAGCCATTTCACCGGGAGTTACCATTTCTACTGAAGCGCTATTTTCCTACACCGCCATGTTACCCCGTGTGGAGTTAGTTCGCCCCAAGCAAGTTATTGGCAAGAATACGATTTCTGCGATGCAATCAGGTATAATATTTGGGTATATAGGGCTTGTTGAGGGTATGATTAATCGTATGGAACGGGAATTAGGGAGTAAAGTGAAGGTTATAGCTACTGGAGGATATGCCCACCTTCTGGCTGAGGCAACATCGCGGATAGAGATAATAAATCCTGATTTGTCGTTAATTGGGCT
>CAZYNG010000017.1:0-11508 GCA_964648615.1 uncultured Dehalococcoidales bacterium
TCAAGGTTGCCTGAATAATCTCGGCTGATTTTCTGTCTGGCTCAACAAGGGGCAATCGTGGTTTGCCTACATGAAACCCGAGGTAATTCAAGGCATATTTAATCGGCATGGGGTTGGGAACAATGAACAAAGCTTCTACTAAGGGCAGCAGCTTGCGGTGGATGCTAGCTGCCTGTTCGTTTCTGCCGTTCAGGAATTCTTGCATCATTTCGCTTATTTGGTTTCCCACCAGATGGGAGGCAACGCTGATAACGCCGTATCCTCCCAAAGTCAGTATAGGGAGGGTGTCGTTATCGTTACCACTGTAAACCAGGAAATCATCTTTCGTTCCCTGGATAATCTTGGTGACCTGGTTAAGATTGCCACTAGCTTCCTTTACAGCGACAATATTGTCGATTTGGCTTAGCCTGATTACGGTATCAGCAGTGATGCTGGTAACGGTGCGGGAAGGGACGTTATACAGGATGCAAGGCAGGGTGGTAGCCGAAGCTATGGCTTTGAAATGTTGGAACAAACCTTCTTGGGTTGGTCGATTGTAGTAAGGAACTACTAGCAGGCAAGCATCGACGCCCGTTTTTTCAGCCTCTTTAGTTAGTTGTTGGCTTTCCCTGGTGTTATAGCTGCCGGTGCCAGCGACAATTGTGCCCTTGCTGGCTGTCTGCGACTTAACCTCAGCAAAAAGTTGGAGTTTCTCCTCAACAGAAAGGGTGGGAGATTCGCCGGTGGTGCCGGAGACCACTATCCCGTCGCTGCCGGAGTCAAGCAAAGCTTGAGCCAAATTCTGAGCTTGGCGATAGTCAACCTTTCCGTCGGCATTGAACGGAGTAACCATCGCGGTGAGCAAGCGTCCTAGCTTATTCATTTAACTGCTACCCCCCTTTTGGACGCTATCCATCCTCTCTTTATCCCTTCTTCAGCAATCTGAACAGCATTCAAAGCAGCTCCCTTGCGTATATTGTCAGCCACTACCCACATGACCAAACCATTGGAGCGAGAAATATCTTCTCGAATTCTGCCCACAAATACATGGTTTGACCCTGATGCTGCCCACGGTTGCGGATAACAACTAACACTGGGGTCATCAAGCACCTTGATTCCAGGTGCTTTGGACAGTATCTTCCTGGCTTCTTTGGCAGAGATAGGCGAAGTAAATTCCACATTGACTGCTTCGCTATGCCCAAACCAGACAGGGACCCTGACACAAGTGGCTGAGACAACTATATCCTTTGAATGCATTATTTTCCTTGTTTCTTCGTTCATTTTCCATTCTTCTTTAGTGTAGCCATTGTTCAAGAAGACGTCTATCTCTGGTAACACATTAAATGCTATTTGATGAGCGAAGACATGAGGGCATACGCTACGACCTTCTAAGACTAGCTTTGTTTCCCGAGTTAGCTCATGTGCGGCGGCCGAACCGGCCCCCGATACCGCTTGGTAGGTGGATACGGCGACCCGCTTTATCGGGTTAGCTTTATGGAGCGGATAAAGAGCTACTACCATCTGGATTGTGGAACAATTTGGATTAGCGATTATCCCCTTGTGTTGCTTTATATCGTCAGGATTTACCTCGGGGACCACAAGGGGGGTCGAAGGGTCAAATCTAAAAGCAATGCTATTATCGATGACTACCGCCCCAGCTTTAGCAGCTACAGGGCATAGTTGTTGGCTAACATCAGCGCCAGCGGAGAAAAAGGCAATATCGATATCACGAAAAGTCTCCGAGGCAGCCTCGTGCACCTCAAGTTGACGGTGGCGAAAGAAAACGTTCAGACCACTTGAGCGCTCAGAGGCTAAAGGGCGCAATTTGCCCACAGGGAAGCCTCGCTCTTCGAGTATCTTGATAAATTCCTGTCCCACAAGCCCGGTTATACCTACAATAGCTACATTGAATCCTTCCATTAATAAGGTCCCTTACAGTTTTCCTAGTAGCGAATCTAATCCGTAAATCAATCCCTTTCGCTTTACCACTTCTTTGATGGCGAGTATGACGCCAGGCATATATGCCTGGCGACTTATTGGCTCAATACGCAAACTTAATCTCTGTCCCGCTCCACTGAATATAACCTCCTGCGCGGCCATAAACCCTGGTGACCTCAAGCTATGAATGGCTATGCCTTCTATTTGCCCTCCTCTGGTACCAGGAATTATCTCTGTTTCTGTTTTGGGGTAGATGAAAGGTTTACCACGTGCTTTCGCCATAGCGTTTGCCGTATTTATCGCTGTTCCCGAAGGGGCATCGACTTTTTTATCGTGATGTATTTCGATAATTTCAGCGTGGTCGAAAAACCTGGCAGCAAGTTCTGCTAGCTTGATTAAAACAGCAGCCGATAAGGAGAAATTAGGCACCACAATCGCTCCAATGCCATGACTTTGGCATAACTGGTCAATTTCGGTGATGTTTTCTTCCGAGAGCCCGGTGGTGCCTATGACCAGGTTAACCTTTCTTTTAGCAGCAATACGGGCTGCTGCGATGGATGCTTCAGCAGTGGTGAAATCTACCAAAACATCAGCATCACATTGCTCCAAACTAGAATCCAGGTCAGCTGAAAAACGAACCACCATCCCCACCATAGGAAGATACCTTTGAGTCACCTCTTTCTCCACAGCGCATACTAGCTTTATCTTGTCCTGTTCGGCGATAGCGTTGATTACCTCCTGTCCCATCCTACCCAGAGCACCGTTGACTACCACTCTTATTTGTTCCATTTCCTCACCTTGCTAACACTTTGTTTCAATCAGGTCACGTATTATCCTTTGTACGCCGATCAGAGTAACGTTGCCTTGTTTCCCTTTGCCCGTGTCGCTTTGGTGCTGAGGAGGCCTCTATCCTAGCATTGGATAGTTGAGAAGGTCCTTCAGATATCGCTTTATGGGATAGATTTATTCTACCTAGTTCATCGATTTGGATTACCTTGACCATTATTTCGTCGCCGACCTTAACCACATCTTCAACTTTGGGAACATAGTGAGGAGCAAGTTCGCTGATATGCACTAATCCTTCTTTGCCAGGAATGATTTCCACCATAGCCCCGAAGTTTAGCACTCGGGTTACTTTGCCAGTATATATCTCGCCCAGCTTTACATCCTGGGTCAAATTCTTAATCCTGTCCATTGCTTTTTGGGCTGCTTCTTCGCTGGGAGAACCGATAAGCACAGTGCCATCGTTCTTAATGTCTATGCTCGCCTTGGTCTCCTCAATGATAGACCTGATGGTTCTGCCCCCGGTGCCAATGACAAAACCAATCTTGCCTGGGTCAATGGTCATCTGGTACATTCTTGGGGCGTATGGACTAAGTTCGGAGCGGCTGGTGCTTAGTGTCTCGTGCATCTTACTCAGTATTTCCAAACGAGCCTGCCTCGCTCGTTCCACCGCTTCGGAGAGGATTCGATGTTCTATTCCCTTAAGTTTGATATCAAGTTGTAATGCAGTGATCCCCTCAGCTGTGCCAGCAACTTTGAAATCCATATCGCCGTAGGCGTCTTCCATCCCTTCTATGTCAGTCAGCAAGACATATTGGTTTTCATTGGTAACGAGTCCCATAGCTATTCCAGCTACGGGTGCTTTAACTGGCACACCGGCATCCATTAGCGATAGACTTGCGGCGCAAGCACTTGCCATCGAGGTGCTCCCACTAGAACTGAAAACCTCAGAAACTAAACGAATAGTATAATTAAAATCCTCTTCTCCAGGCAATACTGGTGCGATAGCTCGCTCTACTAAAGCGCCGTGTCCAATTTCTCGCCTTCCCGGTGAACCTACCCGCTTTACCTCCCCTGTAGAGAATGGAGCGAAGTTGTAGTGATGTAGGAATCGCTTGGTTTCCTCTAATCCCAGACCATCCAGCAGTTGTTCCTGCCCAATAGAGCCCAAAGTAGTGACCGTTAATACCTGTGTTGCTCCCCGAGCAAATAATGCTGAACCATGAGTATGTGGCAAAAGGCTAACTTCACTACTGATGAGGCGAATCTGGTCGGCTTTGCGACCATCCAGGTGTTGTTTTTTCTCCAAGACCATTTTTCTCACTACTGCTCTGAGCTTGGTTCCGAAGGCTAGCTCAATTTCTTTTTCGGGAAAGGAATCAATTAATTTTTGTTTTAGGTCTTCTTTTACCTGAGCTAGAGCTTGTTCCCGTTGCGTTTTTTCCTTTGTTTGCTCCAGAATTTGACTTAATTTATCCTCAACCAGTGAAGAAACCTGGGTTAATAGCTCCGGAGCAACTTCTTTTGCCTCGGGTTCTATCTTTGGCTTGCCACAAACCTGCACCAGCTCTTCTTGAAGCTCGATAATCTCCTGGTTAGCTTCATGCCCAAATTTAATTGCCTCCATCAGCAGGTCTTCAGAAGCCTCCTTAGCGCCTGCTTCCACCATTACTATTGCATCTTTACTACTGGCAACAATCACATCAAACAGGCTGTCTTCAATCTGAGTAAATGTAGGGTTCAACATCATATTATTGTCTATATAGCCAACATGGACTGCTGAGATTGGCCCATAGAAGGGGATGTCTGACATGAGTAGGGCTGCTGAAGCGCCGACGAAAGCGCATATATTGGGATTGTTTTCCTTATCTGTGGAAAGCACTATAGCAATGACCTGTACCGCATGGTTGAAATGTTTGGAAAGAAGAGGGCGTAGAGAGCGGTCAATGAGCCGACAATTTAATGTTGCTTCCTCGCTGGGTCTACCTTCGCGTCTGATAAAACCCCCCGGTATTTTACCAGCGGCATAAAGCCTTTCTTCATAGTCTACCGTCAGGGGTATAAAGTCTGTTTCCTCTTCCTGTTCCTCTTTTTTAGCGCAAACAGTGACTAAGGTAACGGTATTTCCATAACGAACGGTAACAGAGCTATCAGCTTGTTGAGCGAGCTTCCCTGTTTCAATAATAAGATTCCTGCCGGCTATTACCCGTTCTACTTTATGAGACACGTTATTTCCTTAAGCCTAACTCAGCGATGAGAGAATGATATTGCTCAGGTTTTTTCTTGCCAAGATATGTTAGTAGGCGCTTGCGTTGCCCTATCAGTTTGAAAAGGGCACGTCGAGTATGTTGGTCATGAATATGTACCTGGAGATGCTCTGTTAGTTGTTTTATCCTCTCAGTAAGCAACGCCACCTGGACTTCCGTAGAGCCAGTATCACCCTCTTTACGTTTAGGTTGTGTGACAGTTTTCTTTTTCTTTTCTGTTACCATTTGTGCTTCCTCGCAAATATTAACTCATTGTATCAAAATATAAAACGTTATTATAGGAAATACAAATGTCAAGAGCAAGAAATTTTTCAAAGGCGGGATTCATCAGCTATCTTGGTGAATTGACTGGGGGGGTAAAGGCAATTATAATTTAGCCTGGGAAGGCGATTTTGCTACACGAAAGTTGTGGCCTTTTTGGAATCTACAGTTGGCAGGTAGATATAGCTCGTCTTATCTTTTTCGCTCTTTTTGCTCTCCAGCATCGTGGACAGGAAAGCTCTGGCATCGCCGTTAGTGATGGACGCCAGATAAAGACACATAGGAAAATGGGTCTGGTTTCTCAAGTTTTCACCGAAAGTAACCTTACCCAGCTTAGCGGCTATATCGGCATCGGGCATAACCGCTATTCCACCACCGGTTCGAGCCAACCTGCCAACGCTCAACCTGTTGTTGTAAAGGCAGAAGAATTGACGCTTGCTTTAGCGCATAATGGCAATATCCTCAACGCTAAGCCTCTCCGTGATGAACTTCAAGAGGGTGGCTATAGTTTTGATACCTCTACCGATTCTGAAGTGATTGCTAACCTGATCTTAGCCTCTCCGGGCAAGAACTGGGAAGAAAAGATCAGGCATGCTATGGCACGTCTTCAAGGAGCTTATTCCTTAACCGTTATGACTGAAGATAAGCTCATTGGAATTCGTGACCCTATGGGCGTGCGTCCTCTTTGTTTAGGAAGTATTGATAGTGGATGGGTCATTGCCTCAGAAAGCTGTGCTTTAGACCATATAGGGGCACAATTTCTGAGGGACATGGAACCTGGTGAAATTGTGATTATTGACCAGGATGGGCTGAAAAGCTTCAAGAAGGAAAGCAGCAAAAAGGCAATGTGCATCTTCGAGTATATTTATTTTGCTCGTCCCGACAGCATCATTGAAGGCAGGTTGCTTTACAAAGCAAGGCAAGCCATGGGTGCGATGCTGGCTCGGGAATATCCAGTTGATGCTGACCTTGTTATGGGTGTGCCCGATTCTGCTACTGCTGCTGCCAGTGGCTACGCTAATGCTTCAGGCATCCCATTTTGTGAAGGAGTAATGAAAAACCGTTATGTAGGGCGCACTTTCATTGAACCCGACCAAAGATTAAGGGAACTCGGAGTTCAACTGAAATTCAATCCTCTCGCTGAGATTATCAGAGGGAAACGTCTGGTTGTTGTTGATGATAGCATTGTGCGTGGCACTACCACCCCACATGTGGTCAGTTTGCTCAGGAAAGCCGGTGCCAGGGAAGTCCACCTTCGTATTTGTGCTCCCCCTATCTGCCATCCTTGCTTCCTGGGAGTCGATATGGCGCGGGAATGGGAGCTTATTGCTGCTCAAAAGAGTATCCCCGAAATCAGAGATTACCTTGGTGCTGATTCTCTTGGCTATCTCAGTCTCGATGGCTTAATTAAAGCTGTCGACCTACCCAGGGATATCTTCTGCCTTGCTTGCTTTACCGGTGACTATCCTATCCCGGTGCAGATGGGAATGGACAAGCTTGCCCTGGAAGCGAAACTTGAAGAGGAAATGATTGCAAGCCAGAAATAAACAAACCTATGCTCTGGCCGGGGTCAATATCGGGGTAGCCGATAAGATTAAAAAATTCATTGCCCAAGAGGCTAAAACCACCTTCCAGCCCGAGGTGTTAAATTTCGGCTCCTTCGGTAGCCTCTTCCAGCTCAAAGGATATGAAGAACCTGTATTGGTCTCCAGCGTTGATGGAGTAGGCACCAAGCTCAAAATCGCTTCTCTCTTAGCTAAGAATGACACCGTAGGCATTGATATCGTCAATCATTGCGTTAACGATATTTTTTGTTGTGGTGCTTCGCCACTTTTCTTCCTCGATTACATCGCCATGGATAAGCTCAACACTGAGCAGGTGAAAAGCATTGTTACCGGCATAGTTTGGGCCTGCAGGGAAGTTAATTGCTCTCTCGTTGGTGGTGAAATGGCTGAAATGCCTGGTATTTATTCCCCGGGGAATTATGATTTAGTGGGCTTTATCATTGGCGTGGTTGAAAAACGGGGAATTATTGATGGCAGCTCCATAGTCTCGGGCGACGTAGCCCTTGGCTTACCTTCTTCGGGATTGCACACTAATGGTTATTCTTTAGTGCGGCGGACCTTCGGAATAGATGATGACCCTTCCCATTTGCATAAATTCTATCCTCAGCTGGGGAAAACCCTGGGAGAGGAATTATTGATGCCGCATCGTTGCTATTACCATGAACTCAAGCCAGTTCTGTCATTAATCAAGGGCTTGGCTCATATCACCGGTGGCGGGTATGAAGGCAACATACCTCGCATCCTCCCTGAAGGGGTTGGCGTCCATATTGATAGAAATTCCTGGGATATGCCTCCCATTTTCAAGCTTATCCAGCAGCGAGGAAATATTGATGAAGGGGAGATGTATCGGGTATTTAATATGGGGATAGGCATGGTGGCTATCTGCTCCAGCCAGGATGCACCAAAAATTATCGAAGCTTTGCCCCAAGCCAGAGTCATTGGTGAAATAATTAAGGCAGAAAGAGAAGAAAGGATAAAGATAGATTGAAGGAGGGTCTATGCGTTCTATTTTAAGCGTTTCAAACAAGACAGGAATAGCTGATTTTGCTCGGGGCTTGCAAGAACTGGGCATTGAGATATTCAGCACCGGGGGGACAAAGAAGTCACTGGAGGAGGCGGGAATAAAAGTTCATGGTGTTTCCGAACTTACTGGTTTTCCTGAGATTCTCGGTGGCAGGGTGAAGACCCTGCATCCTGTGGTTCACGGTGGGATTTTGGCGAGGCGTGACCTGCCTCAGCATATGGACGAATTAGCCCAAAATCAAATCGGGGCTATTGATATTGTGGCGGTAAACTTATATCCCTTCGTTGAGACGGTAAGCCGAGGCGATGTTTCTTTGGATAAGGCGCTGGAGAATATTGATATTGGAGGTCCAACTATGATTCGGGCAGCAGCCAAAAATTTCCCGTCTGTCCTGGTAGTAGTTGACCCCAGGGATTACGAACCTATTTTATCCCAGCTACGGCAGGGCAATGTGGATTTGGGGGAACGGAAACGGCTGGCACAGAAAGCCTTCCAGCATGTGGCTATCTATGATACCGCCATAGCACAATACCTTAGCGAGGAGACTCTTCCTGAAGAGATGACTATCGCTTTAAAGAAAGGTTATCACCTTCGTTATGGCGAAAACCCGCATCAAGAGGCTGCTTTCTATACCGAGCAGGATGTGAAGCATGGACGGAGTGGTTTAGTCCTTATGGAGCATCTCAACGGTCCTGAAATCTCGTTCAACAATTTACTCGATTTCGATGCTGCCTTGAGCATACTTGGGGACTTCTCTGACCCTACCGTAGCCGTGATGAAGCATACCAACTCCTGCGGGCTCGCCAGCCATGATGACTTGGCCGAAGCCTACCGCAGGGCTCTTTCTGGAGACCCTCTAGCTGCCTTTGGCGGTGTGGTCGCCGCGAATCGAGCTATAGATTTAGCCACTGCCGAGGAGATAGACAAAACTCATTATGATGCCATACTGGCTCCGGATTACGGCGCAGAAGCACTGGAGCTATTGGGGCGGAAAAAGAGCTTACGACTGGTTAAGGTGCCTGTATCGGAAACAAGCCAGAGGCAGCTAAATTCCCGCTATGTCCGAGGTGGTTTCCTGGTGCAAACGACGGATTTCCTGGCCGAGGAGGAGTTTCAGCCTCGCACAGTTACCAATCGTCAACCAACGGAAAAGGAGTTAGCCGATTTGTTCTTTGCCTGGAAGGCGGTAAAGGGGATAAAATCCAATGCCATAGTTATTGCTGAGGATAAAACATTGTTGGGAATGGGAACAGGACAACCAAGCCGTGTAGTGAGCGTTGAACTGGCTGTGAAAAGAGCTGGTGATAGAGTCAAGGGGAGCGTCCTTGCTTCTGATGCCCTCTTTCCGTTCACTGATGGTCCTGAATTGGCAATTCAGGGGGGAGTTACTGCTATTATCCAGCCTGGTGGCTCAGTAAGGGATAAAGAAGTAATCGAATTGGCTAACGGGTATAATATTGCTATGGTGTTTACTGGCGTTCGCCATTTCAGACATTGAGTTTTGTGGAGGTTCAAAGATGTGGATGGTAAGCAAGGAGGCGATGGAAGAAGCAATGGAGGTCAAGCGGAAGTTAGCTGACCCTGAGAAGAGGGAAGAGTGCCTTGGTAACATAGAACACATGATAGAGGTGAAGCAATCTCATTTGTGGCGAGCTGAGCTCGGTTCCTGTGCTGGAGGACTTTGTTCTATAACAGGACAGATAGAAATAGAAAGCGACATTTTACAGAATGCCGTAGAGGCCCTGAAAAGTAGCGATGATGGCAAAGCTGCTTCTTTGCTCGAGGATTACATTGCTTTTCTAAAGGAACATTATGAACCTGAGCGCCCAGGCTATTGATGAGCTTAAGGTGTAATAAGTATTTTTGGGGAAGGTAAAGATGGCTATGATCACTGAGGAAATGAAGCGGGTTGTTGAGGAGGCGAGGGTATTTGCCGTGGCTACAGCTAATAAAGATGGTGAGCCTAATGTAGTTCCTATTGCCTTTGGCAAAGTGCTTGGTGAAGACGGGATTTTGTTAGTAGATAACTTTATGAACAAAACTATGGAAAATTTAAAGACAAACCCCAGAGCAGCAGTTTCAGTTTGGAAAGCAGGAGATTCAAAAGGATATCAATTTAAGGGTGATGTCAGGATTGAAACCTCGGGGCGTAATTTTGAAGACGGGGTTAAAATGGTAAAGGCCAAAGAACCTGAACTCAGCCCTAAAGCTGCAGTTATTGTAACAGTGAAATCGATCTATTCAATCACTCCCGGGCCTGATGCCGGGAAGCTGCTAAGCTAGGTAAATAGATTATGGCTAGAGCGGTATTAGTATCAGATATGCTGTGTGGCTTTTTGGAAGAAGGGCATCCACTTTACTGTGGCACCGAAGCTCGAAATATCATACCCAATGTCAAGAGACTATTGGAGCGAGAGTTAGAGCAGAACTCAAAAATCTTCTATGTGTGTGACCACCATATGCCCGATGACCCTGAATTCACAATGTTTCCTCCCCATTGCATTGAAGGCACCGCTGAAGCTGAAATCATACCCGAACTTTCCCCATATCCAGGTGAAGTAATACCAAAAAAGACTTTTAGCTCTTTCTATAATACTCCTCTGGATGAGAAGCTGGAGGCACTCAAGCCCGAGACCATAGTCATCTGCGGTGTATGCACCCATATTTGTGTTCTGCAGGCAGTAATTGATGCCAGAAACAGGGGTTACGAAGTTGAAATCCCGGTCGATTGCGTTGCTTCATTCGACAAGAGGGCACACTTCTTTGCGCTGGATTATATGGAGAAGGTGCTTGGAGCTAAATTACTCAGACCGGCAGTCAAGGTGCCTCAGCCTCATTTCGAAATTCCTGATTCCTGGTTGAGTGGTGAAACCGCCGATATTTATTTTCCCCGCACTGTGGAAATACTCAAGAAGGAGAAAACAAACCCCGTAGCCACTATGGAGGTGTTTCCCAAAGGGGGAGGTATTGTTTGCGGTATAGAGGAGGTTAAAGCCTTGCTGGAGAAGGTGCTTCCTGAGGGTAATCGTGAGGTCTGGGCATTATCTGAAGGCGAGCCCTTTGAGGAAAAGGAGGTAGTGCTGCGGATAAAAGCTCCTTACCAGAGTTACGGGACTTATGAAACTGCCTATCTGGGGATTCTTGCCCATTGCAGTGGCTGGGCAACTGCTGCTCGAGAATGCGTTAATGCTGCTCAGGGTATCCCGGTGATTAGTTTTGGTGCTCGCCATGTTCATCCTTCAGTGGTCGGCGTTATGGAGTACTCCGCTATTGTGGGTGGTTGCACTGGTTGTGCCAGCACAAGTGGGGCAAAACTTGCCGGTATCCAACCTACAGGAACTATACCCCATGCTCTTATTATTATTCTGGACAGCACCGCTCAGGCTACACTTGCCTTTGATAAGCATGTCCCTCCTGAAGTGCCGCGGATTGCCCTGGTGGACACTTTTGAAGATGAGGTCAGGGAAAGCGTTGCCGTGGCCAAAGCAATGCAGGGAAGGCTGGAGGGTGTAAGATTGGATACTCCTTCGGAGAGGGGCAGGGTCACTGCCGATTTGGTTAAGGAAGTGAGAGCCTGGCTTGACCTTGAGGGGTTCAAGCAGGTGAAAATTGTCGCCAGTGGTGGACTTGACCCGGAGCGCATCAGATATTTCATAACCGAAGGAGCCCCTGTTGACATCTTCGCTGTGGG